>JBJEQG010000051.1:0-4807 GCA_051881635.1 Acutalibacteraceae bacterium | reverse complement strand
GTGAGGACTTTCAATTCTCGATATGGATATATTTGTCCATATTTTGAGTAGCAGAGAAAGTTATGCAGTATAATGATTTAAAACGATTTAATCCGTTGATTGCACATTTAAGCCAACTGTGTACCCAAAACAGTGGGATAGATAAATCCTTATATACAAAGTATGATGTAAAAAGAGGTCTGCGTGACTTGAACGGCAAGGGTGTTTTGGCAGGTCTGACGGAAATATCCGAAGTTTGTTCCACAAAGACGGTGGACGGTCAAACAGTGCCTTGCGACGGTAAACTGTATTATAGGGGAATTGATGTTGAGGAAATTGTTAAGGGCTTTATTAAAGATGACCGTTTCGGATTTGAGGAAGTAACCTATTTGCTTTTATTTGGTGAAATGCCAAACAAAGACGAGCTGAACGATTTTAATCAGTTGCTTTCGCAGTACAGAAGTTTGCCGATTACTTTTGTGCGTGATGTTATCATGAAAGCCCCCAGTGCCGATATGATGAATACATTGGCGAGAAGTGTTTTAACCTTATATGCCTATGACCCAAAAGCAGATGATACAAGTATTTCCAATGTTGTGCGTCAGTGCATACAGTTGATTGCACAATTTCCTGTTTTGTCTGTTTACGGATATCAAGCCTATAATCACTACTATGATAATCAAAGTCTGATTATCCATGCCCCTCAGCCTGAACTTTCAACGGCGGAAAACATTTTGTATATGCTGAGGAGCGATTCTAAATATACACATTTGGAAGCCAAACTTTTGGATATGGCGTTGGTTCTTCATGCCGAACATGGCGGCGGAAATAACTCAACCTTTACAACACATGTTGTTACTTCGTCGGGTACGGATACATATTCGGCGATGGCGGCAGCATTGGGTTCTTTGAAAGGTCCAAAGCATGGCGGTGCGAATATTAAGGTTGTCCGTATGTTTGAAGATATGAAAAAGCATATTACGGATTATGAGGACGAGGACGCTGTTCGTCAGTATTTGCATGATTTACTTCACGGCAAAGCTTTTGACAAGGCCGGTCTGATTTACGGAATGGGTCATGCGGTTTATTCACTGTCAGACCCCAGAGCAAGAGTTTTCAAAAGTTTTGTGCAGCGTCTTTCAGAAGAAAAGGGGCGTTTGGAAGAGTTTAAGCTGTATTCTATGGTTGAAAGATTAGCCCCGGAAGTAATTGCGGAAGAACGCAAAATCTATAAAGGTGTCAGTGCCAATGTTGACTTTTACAGCGGTTTTGTTTACAGTATGTTGGATTTGCCGCAGCAACTTTTCACACCGATTTTTGCGATTGCCCGTATTGCGGGTTGGAGTGCACACCGTTTGGAAGAGCTTGTAAATCCGAGTAAGATTATTCGTCCCGCATATATGAATGTACATGAGCATGAACCTTATGTACCGTTAGAAGAACGCTCCAAAAACTGAAATAAAATTTCCGTAATAAATAAAGAGGGAAAACCAATATAATAAAGGTTTTCCCTCTTGTTTATGCTTGGCACATGGCGTATTGTGCATTATGCAAAGGATAGTTAATGAACTTATCAACAACAAAAGCAACACCGTCCTGGTCATTTGTCAGCGTAATATAGTTTGCATATTGCTTGACAAGCGGTGAGGCATTTGCCATAGCCACGCCCAATCCTGCATATTTAATCATGGAAATATCATTGAAACCATCACCACAGGCAATACATTCATCTTTTTCCATACCGAGCGTTTTTAAAAGTTTGTCGATTGAGGCGGCCTTGTCAATACCTTGCGGTACTATTTCAAGGAAATACGGTTCGGATTTGAAAACGCCTAATTTTCCCTGATATTTTTCGGATAATTTTTGTTCCAATTCAAGGATAACAGCGGGGTCACCATGCATGAGAAGTTTGTTAATATCGAACTGTGCCATTGTGTTAAAGTCCTCAATGATTTCCATTTCCATGCCTGTGACTTTGCTTTCAACATAGGTATATTCGTTGATATTATGGCTCGCCACAATTTTGTCGTTCAAGTAGGTGTTAATACCAACAGGATAGTCACGAATAAAGTCCATAATTTCGGAAATATAGGCAGTCGGGAAAAGTGTCTGACAAATAATTTTGTTTGTACCGCACTGCATGATTTTTCCGCCGTTATAAGAAAGCATATAACCGCCGAATTTGTCAAGCTCTAACTCTTGGGCAACATGACGCATACCGGCCTCAGGGCGTCCTGATGCCAAAAGAACAATACCGCCCTTTTTCTGAAAGCTGTATAATATATCATGGGTGCGTTTGGAAACTCTTTTGTCGCTTGTAACAACTGTACCATCAATATCTAACGCCAAAATTTTATACTTCATCTTTTTCAAACCCCTTTTATATTTATGGATAACTTCCTTCTATAATATTAGATGAAATTACAGGAAAGGTCAATATCAAAAGCCACAGGAAAATTATAGACATAAGAGCGTTAAAATTGGTAAATTGTCTAAAAAAACAGGAGCTGATTAGGGGAAAATGCCTTGTTGAATTATTTTTTTATTTGTGTATAATTATAATAAGAAATTATTATTCGGAGTTGATACAATGAATACAAGAAAAATTATATCTTTAGCATTGGTTGTTGCTATGGTTGGCGGTGTTGCCGCACTTTCAGGCTGTACCAAAAGACAGACAACAACGGATACATCAACCGTAAGCACAACATCACAAACATCTAATTCTGAAACAGTCAGTGTAGACTATAACTTGACGAACACCATTAAGGAGGGTGTTATTCTTCATGCATGGTGTTGGTCTTTCAATACGATTAAGGAGAGTATGGCAGATATTGCTGCCGCAGGCTATTCTACCATTCAAACTTCACCGATTAACGCTGTTTATGAGGGCGGTAATGGCGGTATGCAGCTTATGGGACAGGGCAAGTGGTACTATCAATATCAGCCAACCGATTGGAAAATTGGAAATTATCAGTTAGGTACGGAAGAAGAATTTAAGGCAATGTGTGAGGAAGCTCATAAATACGGCATTAAGGTTATTGTCGATGTTGTGCCGAACCATACGGCAACGGAAACATCGGCTGTTTCTCAAAGTCTGATTGATGCCGCCGGAGGTTCTTTGTATCATAAAAACGGTTTAACGGAAATCAGCAATTACGGTGACAGAACACAATGTACAACAGGACAAATGGGCGGTCTGCCTGATGTCAACACCGAAAACAAAGGTTTCCAGGATTACTTTATTGCTTACTTGAACCAATGTATTGCTGACGGTGCAGACGGTTTCCGTTATGATACTGCTAAACATATAGGTTTGCCCGATGACCCGCAAGATGATGCAAGTTTGCCCAATAATTTCTGGGAGAGAGTGACCACAGAAATTACAAATGCGAATACAATCTTTAATTATGGTGAGGTTTTGCAGGGCGATAATGAGCGTATTGCGGATTATATCAAGGCTATCGGTGCAACCACAGCCAGTGGTTACGGTGCAAATATCCGTTCCGCTGTCAAGAACGGCAGACTGACAGCCTCAACCTTAACAAATTTTGGTGTCGGTGGCAGTGATAGTGTTGTAACATGGGTTGAGTCCCATGATAACTATACGGACGGAACAAGCCTCAGTCTTACAGATGACCAGATTATTCAGGCATGGGCTATTATTGCGGCAAGAGCAAAGGGAACACCGTTGTTCTATGATAGACCATATGGTGCGACTTCTGACGCTCAATGGGGTAATATGAACCGTATCGGTGCGGCGGGCAGTGATTTGTACAAAGATGAAACAGTTGTTGCCGTAAACCATTTCCGCAATGCCATGACAGGCGAGGGCGAGAATATCAAAAATCCGAGTGCGTCTGATACTTCCGTTGTTATGATTGAAAGAGGAACAAAGGGACTTGTTGTTGTCAACAGCGGCAGTTCGGCTTACAACCTGAATACGACAACAACTTTGGCGGACGGCACATATACGGACAGAGCCAAAGGTTCAGCAACATTTACCGTTTCGAGTGGTACAATTACAGGTTCTGTACCAGCAGGTAGCGTTGTTGTTCTGTATAATGATGGCTATGTTGAAATCGGTAAACCTGTATCATTTAGTGCTGACACAAGCGACTTTATCTTCTATACGGATACACAAGATGTTACACTTCATGTATCAAATGGCACAGAGGCTACATATACAATCAATGGCGGCACATCAACTTCCTTTACGGACGGTACAAAGATTACTTTGGGCGATGTTGTTGACGATGAAAACACAATTTATTTGACACTTTCCGCAAAGAATGAAAATGGTGCTGTTTCAAATATGACCTTTGTCTTTTTAAAGAAAGTGGCAGCGGCTGATGGTACAACAATCTATTTTGAAAAACCGTCCACATGGAAAGATAAAGTATATGCCTATGTTTATGATGAAAGCGGTTCAACCGTAAAGAACAATGCAGCATGGCCGGGCGTTGAGATGACAAAAGATGCTGACGGAAAATACAGCTATGTTTTGGAGGGCGAGTGGCAGACCGCTTTGGTTATTTTCAGCGACGGCACAAACCAATATCCAAAGACAATGGAACCTGGCTGTGAGGTTGCTGACGGACAAACTTATACACCGAATTAAAATTCTTTTATAAAATAAAAAACAACCGTTCCAATCATTAAGATTGAGAACGGTTGTTTTTTGTCAAAAAGTGCAATTTAGAAACAAATTGTTTCTTCTCTAACGGATAAAGGTTTTTATTGTTCCTCTGAAAAACCGTCTTTGCCGACACCGCACAAAGGACACTCAAAATCTTCGGGCAAGTCCTCCCATTTTGTTCCGGGTGCA
>JBJEQG010000050.1:0-4833 GCA_051881635.1 Acutalibacteraceae bacterium | reverse complement strand
AATTTACTGTAAAAGGATATGAAAAAATGGATATAATGCTAACGATTATCATTACATTTTTGGCAGGTATGGGTGCAGGCTTGGGAACAGGATTTGCGGGCATGAGTGCCGCTGCTGTTATCAGTCCGATGTTGATTACTTTTTTGGATATGGACCCTTATATGGCGGTTGGAGTGGCATTGTCCTCTGATATTTTAGCGAGTGCCGTTTCCGCCTATACTTATGGTAAAAATAAAAATATGGACATCAAAAACGGCTTGATTATGATGTTTGCCGTTTTGATTTTCACCGTTGTAGGCAGCTATGTGTCAAGTCTTTTGCCGTCTGCGGCAATGGGGTCTTTTTCGGTGTTTATGACCTTTCTTTTAGGTATTAAATTTATAGTTAAACCTGTTATGACAACCAAAGAAAGTATGAAATCTGTTTCGGCAAAAAAACGAGCCATACAATCATTGATTTTTGGAGCGTTGATTGGCTTTGTATGCGGTTTTGTCGGAGCCGGCGGCGGTATGATGATGTTGTTGATTTTGACAACGGTTTTAGGATATGAACTGAAAACGGCGGTAGGCACAAGCGTGTTTATCATGACATTTACCGCATTAACGGGAGCGGTATCGCATTTTGCAATCGGAGGATTGCCTGATTTATTGGTTTGGGGCTTGTGCATAGTGTTTACTCTTATATGGGCAAGAATTGCCGCTGTATTTGCAAATAAAGCAGAACCAAAAACGCTGAACCGTGTAACAGGCATTATACTTGTTGTTTTGGGAGTTGTTATTTTGTCTTTTAATTTTATTAGTAAAATATAATTTGTTTGTGAATTAAACTGTTACGGATTTTAACTGTCTGTAACAGTTTAATTTTTGCGGAAAGCTTGAAAATCAATGTGTGAAATAATATAATTATCCATATAAAAATACTTTTTGGAGTTGGCAGTATAAAATGGAAAAATATTATTATAAGGAAAATGTGTTTTTTGTAAACGACCGATACAGTGCGATTGAACGATATCAGGATGAATTAACAGCAGTATTGGAAAATAATCGTGCGGTTGGTATTATTGTTGGTTATTATGAAGAAGGATTGCCGATTTGTTTTTTGAGTAATTTTATGTTGGGGGCTTTGGGCTGTACTTTTGAAGAATTTATGGCATTTACAAATGGCAATCTGTTAGCGGCAATTTATAAAGAGGACACAAGATTTTTTGATATAGATACTTTTAAGACCGTAGACAAACCAAGAGAGTATCGAATGTATTATCAGGGTAAAAAAGCAATATGGGTTCACGAAAATAAAATTGATTCATTTGATGACCAGGGGCGGCGTATGTGGGTGTTGTCAATTCGGGTTGTCGATGAAGTTCGCCGCAGAGAACAGGAACTTAAAAATGCGGCATATCATGCCGAATTTTTGATGAAGCGGTATCAAAAAATATCCGCTGATATGAGTGATATGGTCGATATGCTTGCCGATGAATACTATAAAGTTTTAAAACTGAATTTGACAGATGATACTTTTGAGGACATTAAGATACAACCGGAAGAAAAGTACAGAGAATTAGGATATAATAACAAGGTGTCAGTGTGGGCATACGATTTTGCATTATTGGGTTATATTTTTGAAGAAGATAGAGAGAAATATTTAAATTTTATAAATCCGAACTATTTGAGAACTCAATTTAAGCAAGGTCAAAATCTTTTGTCCCTTTCATATCGCCGATTGATTGACAGTGATTTTCGATGGGTAAAAATGGTCTTGAAAAAAAGTGCGGAATATACTGACGAACATCAAATTGTTATGCTGTATGTTTTGGATATTCACGATGAATATATGATGAACGAAAAAATTAAAGCAGCGTATGAGGAGGCACAGAGTGCCAATAATGCCAAAACACAGTTTCTCTCCAATATGAGTCATGAAATCCGCACACCGATGAATGCGATTATTGGTATGACGGCATTGGCAGAAACACATATTGACAATAAGGCGGTATTGTTGGATTGTTTGAAAAAAATTGAAGTATCGAGCCAACATTTGCTGGCATTGGTAAATGAAGTTTTAGATATGAGCCGTATTGAATCCGGCAGAATGAGCTTTTATGAAACAGAATTTAATTTAATGGATTTACTTAAAGATTTTCTCAGTGTAGTACAGACACAGGTAATGACACGGTCACATAAGTTATTGGTGAATATTCACGATATACAGCATGAAACGGTTGTTGGTGACAAGGTGCGTATTCATCAGGTGTTCGCTAATATTGTCAGCAATGCGGTTAAATATACACCTAACGGCGGTAAAATATCCATTGAATTTTCTGAAAAGGAAAAAAAGGAAACGGCTGTACACTATTACGAATTTATTGTTGAAGATAACGGAATTGGTATGTCAGACGAATTTATAAAACATTTGTTTGACCCGTTTGTGAGAGCGTCCGAATCGGTTGTTAATCAAATTCATGGAACAGGTCTTGGTATGTCCATTACAAAGAGTATTATTGACATGATGAACGGCACAATAGATGTTGAAAGCCATTTGGGAGAGGGAACAAAGTTTACGGTGACATTCTGTTTAAAAAAAGCTGAGGTTAATATAAAGCCAACTTATAATTCATCATTGTCTTTGGCAAACAGTGTGGAGTATTTGAGTAAGCAAAATTATAGCGGCAAGCGTGTTTTGGTTGTTGAGGATAATGAATTGAATCGTGAAATTGTCGTTGAACTTCTTGAAATGGCTCATTTGAAGATTGAAGAAGCAGAAAACGGAAAAATTGCAGTTGAAATGTTTGAAAAATCTACCATAGGTTATTATGATTTGATTTTTATGGATATTCAAATGCCGATATTAAATGGCTATCAGGCAACATCAGCAATTCGTGCATTAAACCGCTCGGACGCAAAAACCATACCGATTGTTGCCATGACGGCAAATGCTTTTGCGGAGGATATTGCCATTGCCAAAAATGCGGGCATGAACGAACACTTAACCAAACCTTTGGAAATTTCCAAAATTATCGCAGTTTTAGACAAAGTAATTCATTAACAATAAATACCCTGTTTATTAGACATTATATCACATTGTCTAATAAACAGGGTATATTCATTCTTTGCACTGCTTTTTACAAAACTTGACATAAAATTTATTGTGTGATATGATATTTTTAGTATAATTGTTGAACAACAGTATAAAATTTGTAAAATAAAAGGCAGTAATGCGGAGGAAAAATAAAATGATATATGTTTTGTCCGATATACATGGGTGTTACCAAGCATATTCACGGCTTTTGCAAATGATACAGTTTTCAGACAATGATGAACTATATATATTGGGCGATGTTATGGACAGAGGGGACGAACCGTTTGAAGTGCTTTTTGACATGATGGGACGAAAAAATATCTGTCCGATTTTGGGAAATCATGACTATGTGGCTTTATCAGTCATGCAGAAAATTATAGAACCCACAATATGCGAAAGTTTCACTGATAGTCTGAACAGCGAAGAACTTTATAACTATCAATATTGGATTTGGAACGGCGGAATGGCAACGCTAAACCGCTTTTTGAACTTATCGTCCGAACGCCGCCAACAGGTGGTTGATTATCTTAAAACTTTTATTTATTACAAAGAATTGACAGTCAACGGCAAAAATTATTTTTTGGTTCATGCCGATTACACACCTTTTGACCCCACTAAACCGTTAGACAAGGACACAATCAACACATTTCTTTTTTTGCGAACCGACTACAAAAAGCAATACTTTGACAGCACTTATCTTGTCACAGGGCATACACCAACCATGCTTTTGCGTGATGACAGCCTTCCTTTGGTTTATGAGGGTAATGGACACATAGCGATTGACTGCGGCTGTGTTTTCGGTGGACAGCTTGCAGCCTACTGTCTTAACACAAACGAAGTTTTTTACACTTCAAAGTAAGTTATAGAACGGATGATATTATATTGTTTATTAGAGAAATTAACGAAAACGATTTTGAGGGCTTAATGACCTTGTATATGCAGTTGCATGATAATGCCATGCCTGAAAAAACAGCGGATATAATGGCTTTATGGAAAAGGATTTTGAACGACAAAGACCACCATATTGTTGTTGCTGAGGAGGACGGGAAAATAGTGTCCTCTTGTGTTTGTGTAATTATTCCAAATTTAACACATTGTCAACGCCCGTATGCATTTGTAGAAAATGTGATAACTGATGAAAAATATAGAGGCAGAGGGCTTGCAACTGCTTGCTTGAATTATGCAAAGGATATTGCACAAAAAGAGAATTGTTATAAATTGATGTTGCTCACAGGTTCTAAAAAGGAAAGCACCCTTAATTTTTATCGTCATGCTGGTTATAACAGTGAGGACAAAACGGCATTTATTCAGTGGATATGATAAAATGTATTTATTTTTACAATTCAAATAGGGAGATATTATGTATAACCGTTATAATGATATTACAAAATTTATCACTGACAGCAGTGAATTAAAGATAGAGAACGGCTCTTATGTTTATATTTCAAGCGAGAAAGATTATAATATTGCGGTTGATTTAGAAAACCATGTTGATGAGTTTGAAAAATTAAAACCGTTTATCGTTTTTCTGGCAAAACATATCTGCGAACTTGATAATATCGTACAGCGGTTTGATAAAAAACATTATCTTGATACATCAGAACCGGATATATTATCAATTATTTATATTGACGGAAATGACATCATTTTAGAATATTGGGGAGCAACGGTCAACACAGAGTATGATGTCGTTTTTGAATATAAAGACAATCAATTCAGGCTTAAAAGTTTTGGAATGATTAAGGATATTCCGAGTGA
>JBJEQG010000049.1:0-4875 GCA_051881635.1 Acutalibacteraceae bacterium | reverse complement strand
TTTATTCTGTCCCATGTGGTAGCACCGCTCTCATCGACTGTTTCAAGGCTGTCAACTGTTTCAAGTTTCAGACTTATATTCATTTTACTGCCTGATTCGCCTATCTGAGAATTATATTCAAGTGTTGATACAGCCTCATCATTTCTGACTTCTTTGAGCTTATCATAACGCCTGTTTATGAATACATAAAGTTTATCAACTAATGTATTGATAAACTTATTCTCGTAGGTCATCATACTTTCTTCTTTGTAAACATTGAGTACCTTTGAGGGAGTTACCTTTCCTGTTTTTAAATCATAGTCTTGTATGAGATTAGTATGCTGTGCAAGATGTTTTACTGATTCAACCGTGATTTTCCGTGAAAGAGCAATAGGAACGATACTTTCCATATCTTCAATGGTCATTCTTGGATTGCGTATAACATTGTCAAGGTGAACAAGTCCGTTTTCAATAGCCTCTACCCATGAAATGTCCACTGCCTTTTCCATTACCTTATTATTAAGTGAAAAGACATTATTTCCCGAGAGTATAAGAGAATAGAGCGATTCATACAGTTCATCGCTGTCAAACGCACCCATCATTTCGCTGAATCCGTTATACCAACGGCTGTATGAATCGCCCATAGTTTTTCCCTTTCCACAGGATAAACAAGCCGTTTAAGGCTCATCTGCTGTTATTTTTATGTTAATACAGTTTCTGCAATCTTTCAAGATATGCAATAGATTCTTTCATATTGTTCTTGCCAAACAGCTTTTGAAGATATACACAAAGTTCTTTCAGCTCATCACGGAGCATAGCAAGGTTAAGAGATTCAAACTTTCTGAAAACCTTTGTGGCAAGTACATAGTCAATACCGTCAAGTTCCTCGCCGCCGCAAGCAACATAAACCGGAACAAACATGCTCATCTGTTTAATAATACGGTTACCGAATGCAACTCTCAGCTTTTCGATTACCCAAAGATCCAGATTTTGTATCTTTCTGAGATTTTCCTGAGATATCGGGTATTCATCAAATGCCTGTTTGAACAGTGTGTCAAGATGTTCAAAGCCGAGATTCATAGGCGGTGTATCGGGTGCGTCAAACGCTACTCCCTTAGAATCAAGGTTAATAGGCTGTGCACGGTCATAAACCTTATCCGATATTGCAAAGGTTGAGTCGTCGTTATTTGCTGTACCGATATACCATATATTTTGAGGAATACACAACTTTCCACGGTCAAGATGTATAGGGTCGGTACTCCATACATTAGGAACAAGGTCAAGCTTCCATTCGTCTGCATTAGGCATTTCAAGAATGGACAGCATTTCCGCAAAGTAATACTCAACTCGTGCAATGTTCATTTCGTCAAGAAGAACAAAGTTTATATCGTTATTAAAACTTGACGAATATATGCGTTTCAGCACTTCCGTTTCGTTAAAGTTCTTTGTAAATTCATTGAAAAATCCGAAAAGCTCGGTTCGATCTCGCCATGAAGGCTGAACTGAGGCAATGGTTGTATCTTTCTGAATAAACTTACCGAATGAGTAGGGCAGTGATGTTTTACCTGTACCGGAAATACCTTGAAGTATAATCAGCTTTGTAGATGCCATACCTGCAAGGAAAAGCCGTATGGTTTTTATGTCATAGTAAAGGTTCATTCTTGAACAAGCAAAGTTTCTGTAATTTTCGCAAAGATGATGAAGATTTATCTCGTTGTCATATACAGGCGGTGTGTAATTCTTATAGAAATTATCAACCTCAATAAGTTTTGAGAAACGGCAGTCCGTTGTCTGAACGATACCGTCAGCATCAACAGTGGGTATATCATTTTCAGGTTTCTGTTCTGTTTTTTCTCCAACGCTATAACCGTTTGCACCGGCAAGCACAGGTGAAGTGCCGACAGGCAAACCCATCTGAGAAACTTTCATCGCCAGAATCTCGTCTTTTTCCTTTGTCATTTTCAGAACCTTACGCTGAAGATCCGCTATTTCTTCTAAAAGGTCCTCATTGCTGACAAGAGAATGACGGAAACGGATATATTTTCTTATCATAAGAACAATTATAAAGATAAGCAATCCGAATATCGCAATTACCACTAATATTGCAATAATAGACAGCACCCAACCAAGTATTCCGAAATTTTCGGAATACTTTTTAAAAATTTCAATATATTCGGGGACATTGAATATCTGTTTCAATCCGTCCCACAATCCGATAAAAATCTTTGCAAATCCGCCGAGAATTTCGGTGACAAATGCAAAAAACCATTCAAAAAAATCACCCATAATTAAACTCTCTTACTTCGTTTCAGCGTTTTCTTTTACATCAGTGTTTTCCTTTGTATCGGTGCTTTCATCAGAAGATGAAGAACCATTTTCTTCATTCTTATTGAGTTTTTTCTGTTCTTCAAGGTACTCTTCGATTGCCTTTTTCTTGATTTCTTCCTCATCTTTTAATGTGAGTGCAGGGCGTCTGATGTCAATAATAACGACAATCAGCTTGTACAGTTCAAAGAGAAAGAACAATGCTATCGGAAGAAGTATGCATATAAAAAATCCTGTTTGTGACCTAAGAAAATTCATTACCTGACCAAATCCGTTTATTTTTGCACCTGTCCACTTGCCTATAATGTCAGCACTATATACGGAAATATCATCTTCACGGCTGTTGTTATCGCCTCGTGTCACGAAATTTTTATTGCCGTTCACTTCGTTTATCTCGACAATACGGTGAGTATTTCTAACTTTGTGACCGTCAATGATAGTCCAGTATGTAATTACATCGCCCTTTTGAAGATTTCCTATATCGTCTATCTCTTGACAGATAATAAGGTCGTTTTTAGCGAATGTAGGTTTCATTGAGTCAGACTCTACGGTCATAGGAATAAATCCAAACAGGCTTGCCGTTCCGCCGTTTCTGTCCGCCGTAAAAACCAGCAGGGTTATAAGCAGTGCAAAAATCAGCACAATCCACGCAAGTACATTAAAAATTATCTTTAAAACCTTCTTCATAATATTCTCCTATCGTGCTACGAATTTTATGTATCTTCTATGATTTTAAAATTCAAACCCATTTTCATCTGACCGCCGACTATATCATCGGTGCAGTCAGGGTCATTTCCTTCAAGCCATATAACGATTGTATATTTATCCTGTTGACCAGGACGGAATTTTTCGTGCTTTTCATTAGCAATTACTCTTGCGGAAGCAAATTCCTTGTCGCAATCCTTTTCAATTCCGCCACCGTTTGATTTTGTTTTGCCATAAACGGTTTTCTCTCCGTTTCTGTAAACGGCAACACGGATAGCCTCATCAACATTTCCTGTTATACTCTCTATATAAAGTTCACCTGCATAGGTAAGAGTATCCTTGCCTGAATTTGTAATATAAAAAGTATAAGCAATGTAGTTGTCACCGTTGTGACTGCCGTTTATCCTGTCAATGTTATCGGGAAGATCCTCGCCGCTTATATTTGTCATATCATAGACAATATTTGCATTAAGTCGAGCAGTCGTTCTGTCAAATTCGGGGGTTTCCGAAAGGCTTAAACCTTGCTGTACCATATCATATTTATCAATCTTAACAGTAAAACTGCCGAATTTATCATAGAAATATGAAACGGCATACACAACCGCAATAATCGCTATCAGTATAACCACCAAAACAGCCGCCAAATGCCGCATAACAGCATATTTTTTTACTTCTTTGGCTTGTCTGCGTAGTGTAAGAACAGTTGTTGTATCTGTTCTATTCTCGGTTTCAAGTTGAATATTTACTTCTTCAACCGATTCCCTTTTTGACTTTTTCTTTGACTTCATTTTTTTGTCAGGGTCTTTTT
This sequence comes from Acutalibacteraceae bacterium, assembly GCA_051881635.1. Lineage (GTDB taxonomy): Bacteria > Bacillota > Clostridia > Oscillospirales > Acutalibacteraceae > JBJEQG01. The sequence continues at coordinate 1,058 of JBJEQG010000049.1, read as the reverse complement.
TAGGTTTATCGGTTTCAGGCTTTTGGGTTTCCGAAGAATCATTAGAAGTATCGGTTTCTTTCTCGGGTGTCAAAACTTCAGATTCAGCCAATTTTGCACCTCCCTATATAAGATTTTCCTATATAAGAATTTATTTTATCAGTTGTCCGACTTTACATCGTCAGCATTTCTTGAACGAACATATTTTTCCGCCATAAATGTACCCGAAAGTTTTCCCGTATAATATGAACATTCAAGTTCTTTCAGCGTTTTAAGCTGAGATTTATCGACAATATCACAGGCAATAGGATTCGCCCTAAGTTCATCACAAAGTTTCACAACAGCTTTCAGACAGGTAAAACTTCTTTCATCATCAGCCGAAATAACAGCCGCCTGTGGGTCAAGCATAACATAATCAGCGTGAAACTCCCCTAATTTAAAAATAGGGCAACTGCCGCCTATACCCGTAATCATAACATGAAAATCAAGGCTTGTCAGTTCTTTTATTGCGGAAGCGGCAACACCGTCTGTTTCATCAAGAACAATGGGCGAAATTTCAAAGCATACACGCTCAGGCTTAATGAGAGCCTTTTTACATATAGCCGCCACATCAGTAGCACAACCGATTTTTTTCAGGTATTTTACGGGCATACAAACGGAAATCCAATCATACTGAACGCCCCGTTCAGTAAATTTTGTGAGAGCTTTCAGGAATTGTCTGAAAACAAGCTCGAATATTTTTATACTTTTGGGACTTGTTTCAAGGACGGCTGTATATCTTGACGGCATAAGAACACCCATATTTGGTGCATTTAATCTCATCTGCGACTGAAAGAACACGGTTTCATTCCCTGCCGTTTCTTTTATAGGTCGGTAAAACAGCTCAATGGCTCTCACACCGTCCACAGTGGTCTGTATGTTGTTTTCCTGAGAATCGTCCACAGATCAACACATTCCTTTCAAGTCTTATGTGTCAATTATACTATATATTCCGACAACGGTCAAGCAATTTTGACATTTATGTCATATTAGTAACAATCCCCGGCACATTTTGTACCGGGGATTTGAGTTATTTTTTA
>JBJEQG010000048.1:0-22682 GCA_051881635.1 Acutalibacteraceae bacterium | reverse complement strand
TTGGGGACAAAGTCCCCAACATTAAATCTTAACTCCGATAGCCTCACGCACATAACGGGTAATTGAGTCTTTGGCACGACCGCTGCCGTGACGGTCGGGGATTTCAACAATCAGCGGTTGCTTGCGGTTTAACTTCAATTCGTAAACCAATTCGGGACAAAGGCTGACAAGGCGTTCCGTCATTAAGATAACCGCCACATCTTCCATATCCATCGCTTTTGTCAAATGTTCCCGTACCTCTTTGTCCTCATGAACAACCACGCCGTCAATACCGGCGAGCCGCATACCCATGAGTGTATCGACATTGTCGCTTATGAGAAAGAAACGCATAAAAGCTCACCAGTCCTTTTCAGATTATGCGTTGCTGATAATCAAAATGGAGATAAGCAAACCATAAAGAGCAATACCTTCGCCCAGAGCAACGAAAATCAAAGCTTTACCAAAGGCTTTCGGGTCTTCACTTGTTGCACCGATTGCGGCAGGTGCAGCGTTCGCAACGGCAATACCGCCGCCGATACCCGCAATACCTGTGGAAAGAGCTGCCGCCAACATGGACAAACCCTTGCCAAGACCGTCAGTCGCAGCCGCAGCGTCACCGCTTGCCGCACTAACAAAAACCGTACCCAACATACAAGCCAGACCAACAACACAGAAAGACGCAATTTGCATAGCCAAAGAGCGGGTTCTCTTTTTACCTTTCTTCACTGCCATATAAGCAACATAAACAGAGCCAACAAGAAATGCAACCGGGATAGCCATCAATAAGTATTCCATAATAATAACCCTCCAAAATTTTAAAAAATATACAATAACCGCCGCAAAGCGGTAATTGACACAAATGTTTTTTACTGCTTTTTATTTGCGATAACAGGGGCAAAAGCACGACCTTCGCCGATATAGAAACGGCTGAAAATTTCGTAATAGTCCAATCTCAGCACCTGAATGGCAACCAATAATGCCTCCAATGCCATAACCAAACCATTACCAATAACGAGGATAATCGCATAACCGATACCGCCGACCATTTCGGCTAATGTAAACACAACCAACATCATACCGGCATGAACCAAAATATAAGCACCGACACGCAGGAATGACATTGTATTTGTTACATAACTCAGCAGGGACTCAAACAGTTCAAAGAAACTTTGTACAAGATATTCGCCCCATTTTTCAGGCTGCCAGTTTTTCTTTCCAGCAACCAACCGTCCCATAGGTTCTCTTAAATAAATCAAAACCAACGGCAACGCAATCAGGAAAATAATATACCAAATATTCATCAATTCAATGCCGAGGAACATTTGGCAGACCAAACCGACCACAAGGGCAACATAAAAGACAAATCCCGCCACGCCGTTTGGACTGAATAAAGCACTTTCCACATCACGCCGCTTGATTGACGAAACAATATTGACAAGCATAACAATCGCAAGAACGATAAAGCCCAACGCAACTGAACTGTAAATGATTAGGTTAATCGACTCAGGTTCCATGACATCAATCAATTTTCCGTTTGTACCAAATAACGCCTGATGTATCGGGTCAAGCAAATGCTCAAATCCAAGCACAGAGCCGTACAGAAAACCGAATATCGTTGAAGAAATACCGCAAGGCACTAAAATGCGTCCGATTTCCATTTTCTTGTATTTCCACATGAACAGACCGCCTACAAGAGCCAACAGAATACCGTGTCCGACATCGCCAAACATAATACCGAAAAACAGGGTATAGGTCAAAGCAACAAGTGTTGTCGGGTCAATTTCGTTGTAACAAGGCAGACCGTACATATCAACATAATATTGATATGTTCTGAAAAACGGCGGATTTTTAAGGATAATCGGCGGCGAGTGTTTCAATTCTTCCTTGCCGTCACTCAACGAATATTCAATACTGCGAATACCGTCAAGCTGTTTTGTAAAGAAATCTTCCTTGTCAGCGGGAATCCAGCCTACAAGAACAAAGCTGCGATGATATTTATAGACATACCTTTTAATTTCATGATAGGTACTCAGTTCTTCAAGTTTGCTGTAATACATCATGCACTTATCTTTTTCGGCAGCCCAAAAAACATCAATTTTCTTTTGAATATCCGCCAACTCCGCCTCAATTTCCCGAATAGATTCCTCAATGTGTTTTTTGAGTGCATCAGGAGTTTCCGTAAAATCGGGAATATCCAGTTTTTCAAAATACAAAGCCGAGAATATGCGGTCAACATGACTTTTTTGGTCTTTCGGTGCGAAATAAGCACCCCAACAATGTTTTTCGTCCTGTGAACAGGGGAAGAACAAAATATAAGGGTCTTCCGAGTAGTCCGTAAGTTTGGAATAACTTTCCAGCGGCAGCCGTCCAAATGTTGCCGTAATATACTCACATTGAGCAATCTGTCGGAAATCCAGATTTGTGCCAATGAAATGTTCAACTTGTCCAATGCGTCTTTTTTCTCTTTCCAATTTAGCTTCCAGACGCATTTTTTTATCCAAAAAGTCATCAAACCGTTTTGTAATAAATTTCTCATATTTTATCAAAGCCGTATTTGTAACCGAAAAATTTTTCAATTTTACAAATTCCAGTTTAATACCGTTTTTAGCCGCCATATCCTGCATGGCTTGGAGCGGAGCGGTATAGGGGTTTTTCTCGGCAATCGGTGTAAAGTCCTGTGTGTTTGAGAAAAATTCTGTGGCGTCATCTGGGTGGAAAACACAAGAGTCACCGCACAATTTAATGACCTTATCCAACTCGGACATCATACCGATAATGCTAATCGCTTTAACAGGTTTAATAGCCATACGCAATCACCCCCTTTACAGTACAAGCAGCTTCATCTTTTCATCAGATGAAACTGTGTATCGTGTGGCCTCAATAATATTGATAATGTTCGTCAGTTCAATATCCGTCAGAAACATATAGGATACCATAACGACTTCGGGGCTGAGAGAAAAATGGAGCAACCGTTTGCAGTGAGTGGACATTAAAGCCGAAAGCACCTGTATTCGGTCATTATATGACAGTTTTTTTATGGCATTTCCCAAATAAGTTTTGGAAGCAGCCTGAAAAACGGTATCAAGAGTTTCGGAGCTGCAAAGCCTGTTGATTGTTTTTTTGCTCAATTTTCCATAAGGCAGGAGGAGCTGATGAATTTTCTCCGATGTGAAATTATAATATTTCTTCATTCTTATAATGACAGAAAGATTTTTAAAATCAATATAAGCACAGAACAGTTCATTAAGTTCCTCACGCTCATTTTTTTCCTTGATATTGGAAATATTTTTAAAAACATACTCAAAAAGGGTATTCATCAAGCCGTTTTCCACTTCCGAGAGGGATACCTTTTGTTTTTCATCGCTTGGAATACATTTTTTCAGTGGTTTTTCATACATTGTTCCTTTCAATGTTTCCAAAACATCATCATAGCTGCGAGCCTTAGCCAAAGCCTGAATATTGATTTTGAAAAAACTTGAAAAAGACAGCGGTGCGGCATAGAGGTAATCTTCGGGGTGACCGCTGTTAATCATTGTCAGACATTTTATAATCTGTTCAATTTCAAGCCGTCCCAAAAGATAGTCCGATGTTTTAAAACTTTTTGATGTTTCATACTTTGATAGTGCAAGAATATCCGTATAAAGATGTTGTTTCAAAACCGTTTCAAGCTGACCTCTGTGTACCTCATTTTCATTCAAACCCGCCAGTGTTTTTTCATAAACGGTGTGTGTTTTCAGATATGCCGCAACTTCGGAAACACTATGACACGCCGTCAATTCGGTATAATCTTTGACAGACAAAGATTTGCCGTATTTTGCCCTTGCCTTAGCGATAATCGCATTGGAAGACTTGGAAGATAACATAGCACCATTCCTTTCGGGAAAGTTTTTCCCTATGATTTTTGTCCGATAACACGGCTCACAATTTCTTCCACCCATGCGTCAGCATAATCGGCATATCTTTTTTCAAGATTTTGTGCGATAGCGGCGTTTTTCTGTTCAATCTGTTCAAGTTTTTTCTTGGCGTTTTCTCTTTCGGTTTGTTCGTTGATTTTAATTCTGGCCAAAGCACGCTCGATAAAGTCGTTTTTAATTTTTTCTTTTGTAACGACAACATCTTGTTCATAATCGACCTTGCTTTTTTGAGCTTCGGCGGTTAAGTCACGGGCTTTTTTGTCCATTTCAACAATTTTGGACACCATATCCTCCATAAAATCACACCCCCTTCATAAACATAGGTGTAGAACGAACAGGGAAGCCCATTCTTCCTACACCCATTAAAGATAACTCTATTATAAGAAAAAGTAAACCATGTTTCAAGCGACAATTTGCAAAATTTGTTTAAACTAAAATCGCCAAAAAACTATGAATATTGACAAGAACAGAAAAGTGTCGGAAAAAATTTTCGTGCAAAAAGCGAACATATAATATTGTTATTTGATAACAATATTATAAACAATTATAACCCAATACTTGTATTAAATCAATAATTTTAAATAAAAATCCATTTGATTTTTTATCTAAAAGAACATTTTTAAAAAAAGACAAACGAACTTCGCCTTTACTCTATTGTTTTATTCCAATATAAAAGACACTAAATAACAGCCTGAACGATGAGAAAAAGGTTCAGACGCTATTTAGTGTCGTATTTACCGTTTAGTTTTTGAGAGATTGCATGGGAGCGGGAATACGACCGCCACGAGAGATGAATTTAGCAGGGGATTTTTGATTGACTTCCATAATTGGACCCATTCCCAAAAGACCGCCAAAGTTAAGTTCTTCACCGGCTTTTTTGCCAATTGCGGGGATAACACGAACCGCTGTTGTTTTTGAATTGACCATGCCGATAGCAGCTTCGTCAGCAATAATACCCGAAATAATTTCAGCGGAAGTGTCGCCCGGAATTGCAATCATATCTAATCCAACCGAACAAACCGCTGTCATGGCCTCCAATTTTACAATGCTCAATGCACCGCTTCTTGCCGCACTAATCATGCCTGCATCTTCCGTAACGGGAATGAATGCACCCGACAAACCACCGACATGAGATGACGCCATGACACCGCCTTTTTTAACGGCATCATTTAACAACGCCAAACAAGCTGTTGTGCCGTGAGCACCGCACTGTTCCAAACCCATTTCCTCCAAAATATACGCAACGGAGTCACCGATTGCCGGTGTTGGAGCGAGGGAGAGGTCAACAATACCAAAAGGCACACTCAAACGGCGTGACGCTTCCTGTGCCACAAGCTGTCCTGTTCTTGTAATCTTAAAAGCGGTTCTTTTAACAATGTTTGCAATTTCCGTAATATCGGCATCTTTGCCTGCTTTTGCCAAAGCGGCACGAACAACGCCAGGACCTGAAACGCCGACATTTATAACACAGTCAGGTTCACCCGGACCATGAAAAGCACCAGCCATAAACGGGTTATCCTCAGGAGCGTTACAGAAAACAACGAGTTTTGCTGCACCGATACATTCACGGTCAGCCGTCAATTCGGCTGTTTTGCGGATAACAACGCCCATTTTTGCAACAGCGTCCATATTGATGCCCGCTTTTGTTGAGCCGATATTAACTGAGGAGCAAAGATTTTCCGTTGTTGAGAGGGCTTCGGGGATACTTTCAATCAAAGCGTAATCACCCGGACCAAATCCTTTTTGTACTAATGCACTGTAACCGCCGATGAAATTAACACCAACCGTATGAGCCGCTTTATCCAGAGCCTTTGCGAATTTAACGGGATTTTTTGTCGGACAGGCCGCAGCCAGCATAGCAACCGGCGTTACGGAAATACGCTTATGTATAATCGGGATACCATAGTCCTTGCTGATTTCTTCTCCCGTCTGAACCAAATCTTTGGCATAACGGCAGATTTTATCATAAATCTTATCACAGGCACGGTCAATATCGTCATCAATACAATCCAACAATGAAATACCCATTGTAATTGTACGAACATCAAGATTTTCGTTGTCAATCATATTGATTGTTTCAAGTATATCATGAGAGTTAATCATTTTATGAAATCGTCCCTTTCCATTTGATGAAATCAAATTCTGTGCATGGCATTAAAAAGGTCCTCATGCATAACATGAACCTTTAAGCCCATTTCTTCACCGATACCAATCAACTTGTCCGAAAGTTCACCAAAAGGAATATTACAATGGGAAATGTCTACAAACATAATCATGGCAAACATATCCTGTAAAATGGATTGTGTAACCTCAATAATATTTGCCCCCGCAGCGGCACACTCCGTAGAAACCTTTGCAAGAATACCAACCGTATCCTTTCCCAAAACAGTAATAACTGCACGCATAGCATAATACCTCCGCATAAAATTTTCTAATCTTTATTATCTTATTTTACGGCCTTGATGTCAAGCCTTTTTTCGTTTCCACCATTGAACCTGAGAGAACAGACCGAAAAAGGGCATTTCGCAATTTTCATATATTCTATCGAAAAATACTCTGATATTTATAGTATTCTGTCCGTATGCATTGGGAAAAATTTATGCTATAATACTTCTATAATTAGCGAAAAGACGATGTATTTATGAAGGGGACAGGATTTATGAAATACAGGTTTATTTCAGATAGCCATATTCACAGCGTACATTCTTTTGACGGTAACGACAGCGTCATGATGTTGTGTGAGCGTGCCGTTGCTTTGGGACTTTATTCAATTACCATAACAGACCATTGTGAATGTAATGAATACTTTAAGGAGAATGTTCATGATAGTATTCAAAACTCTATTTTAAATATCGCTAAGGCAAGGGCTTATTACAGCGGAAAAATCAATATTTATTCAGGTATTGAATTGGGACAGGCTACCCAAGACCCCTCAGCCGCACAGGACGCTCTTTCTTTGTGCGATTATGATTTTGTTTTGGGTTCTTTGCATAATCTGAAAAGTATGCAGGATTTTTATTTTTTAGAATACACAGAGGAAAGTATCAAATCCCTTTTAGATCGCTATTTTGCCGAGCTTTATGAATTGGCGGAGGACAATCAGTTTGACTCTTTGGCACATATTACATACCCCTTGCGTTATATAGCCGAAAGTTCAATTCAGAACTTCAAATTGGATTCATGGCAGGAACAGCTTGATGCCGTACTTTCCGTACTTGTCAAAAATGATAAAGCACTTGAAATCAATACATCAGGCCTGCGTCAGAAAATCGGAAAGACTTTACCCGATGCGGCTGTTCTTAATCGTTTCAGAGAATTGGGCGGACGATATATAACCATTGGTTCAGACGCTCATCGTTGGGGTGATATTGCGTCAGGAGTTGAGGACGGATTAAAATTGGCATTAGAGTGCGGCTTTACACATTTCACGGTGTTTGACCAACGGCAGCCTCGTTTGCTTCCTATCGAATAATATTTTAATGTGAATTTAACAAAAAATATAGCTCTGCTGTCATTTCGGCAGCAGAGTATTTTTATGCGTTATGGATTGCTTGACAGGAAATGTAAGCAAGATTATAATTATAAATGAATAAAAGGGAAAAAATATGAGCAGAAATATGTTTGAATAACAGGTATTTTTATCACCTGTCATACATATTATAAAATGGGGGAAATCATGAATTACAGCTTAAATCTCGGTATGTGGGGCAGTGTATTTGCCGTACCGAGTGAAATTGTCGATAAACACTTGCGTTTGGCGGGTGCTGCACAGCTTAAAGTGCTGTTGTGGATTTTGCGTCATAACAGTGAAAACTTTACGGACGAAAATATTGGACAAGCTCTTTCTATGCAGGCTGCCGATGTGCGTGATGCCATGCAGTATTGGGTACAGGTCGGTGTTATCGTGATAAATAATAATGTTATTACACCACCTCCGCAAATCCAAACCGTTCCGCAACCGCCGCAACCGGAAGAAATCGAAAAAGTACAAACCGAAGAAAATAAAACGGCTGTTCCGTCCGAAAATGAAACGAAGCAACTGAGCCGTTTGCCTGTATCGTCACCCAAACCCGATATGCAGTATTTGGCCCGACGCATGAACGAGGACGAGAATGTTGCCTATCTTATGCAGGCGGCAGATAATATTTTGGGGCGTATGACCAGCAATAATGATAAATGTATCCTATTGAACATTCATGAATATGACGGATTGCCCGTTGAGGTTATTATTATGCTTTTGCAGTATGCAAGCGACATCGGAAAGACCAATCTGCGTTATATAGACAAAATAGCGATTACATGGGCAGACGAGGAAATAAATACCCTTGACCGTGCCGAAAAGAAAATCAAACAGTTGACTGAGGAAAGAGAAGCCGCTTATCGCATACAGAAAATTTTTGGTATAGACAGTCATTCGCCAACCGAAAGAGAAAACTATTATGCCAATTGTTGGTTTAAAGAATGGCAGTTTTCGGAAGAAATGGTGCGTGAGGCGTATGAAACCTGCGTCGACCAAAAAGGAAAATATATTCCTAAATATACCCATAAAATTTTGGAACATTGGCATCAATTAGGCATAAAAACCGTCGAACAGATAACAGATGAGGAAAATAAACACCGCAAGAAAGCAAAAGCCGAAAAGACTTATGGTGGTGCTTATGATTTGGAAGCGTATGAAAACACCGACCCTTTTGCGGAGGAGGAATAATGCGTGGGTTACTCAAAAGACATCTATGATGAGGCATTCAAAATTTTGGCAAAAAAGCGTATGACGGCGGAACAAAAAAGTCAGGAACGCAAGACTGTTATGTATGAAGCGTGTCCCCGTTTGGCGGAAATCGACCGGGAAATGGCAAGTACAGCATCTTATGCCGCCCGCAGTGTGTTTGCGGGGGCAAATGCACAGGAAACGATTGCCCGTTTAAAAACAAAGAATTTGGCATTACAGGAGGAACGAAAAAAAATCCTTCAATCAATTCAACTTCCCGAAGATTATCTGAAACCGCAATATGAATGTCAACAATGTAAGGACGAGGGCTATATTGACGGACATATTTGTTCCTGTATGAAAAAGCTTTTGCGTCAGATTGCTTATGACCGTCTTAATAGTTCTTCACCGTTATCCTTGTCCGACTTTGATGCCTTTTCGTTAGACTATTACAGTGATGAATTGATTGTGGAGAATACTAACTATACCCATAGAGAATTTATGGGGCGTGTTTTAACTTTTTGCCGACAGTACGCCTATAAATTTTCAAAAAATTCAGAAAGTCTGCTTTTTCAGGGCAAACCGGGACTCGGGAAAACACACCTTTCTCTGGCTATTGCCAAAGAGGTAATTGAGCGTGGCTACGGTGTTGTTTATGTGTCCGTTCCCGTATTGATTTCAAAATTGGAGGCACAGCGTTTCGGACGACGGATAAGCGATGAAGAAAATAATGATTTAATCAACACATTAACGGAATGTGATTTATTGATTATGGACGATTTAGGTACTGAATTTATAACCCCGTATTCCACAGCCGAAATTTTTAATATTATCAATACACGAATGTTATTGTCCCGTCCGACAATTATCAGCACAAACTTAACACTTGTTGGATTGCAGGAAACATATAATGAACGCACAATTTCAAGAATTATCGGCAATCTGAAACGGTTTCGCTTTGTCGGTACGGATATTCGTCAGCAAAAATTGTCCCCCAATCGTGCCAACCGCAGTTAAAAATAAATTATCATTTGGAAAGAGAGGTTTTGTCCATGCGAAAAGTCCTCATCAGTGCCGACAGTACCTGTGATTTGACCGACCGCCAAAAGGAAGAAAATCATATCCTGTCATGTCCGCTCCATATTATTTTGAATGATAAGAGCTATGATGACAGCGTTGATATTTTCCCCGAGGAGCTGTATGCGTCTTTCAAAAGCACAGGTCAGCTACCCAAAACAGCCGCCGTCAATACGGAGGAATATATCCAAAAATTTCAACCATATATTGATGACGGTTTTGATATTGTGCATATCAATATTTCGTCAGCAATATCAGCCTCATATCAAAACTGCTGTGAGGCGGCGGAATCAATCGGACATATTTATCCGATTGATTCCAAAAATCTTTCCACAGGCACAGGACTTTTGGTTTTGGAGGCAGTTCAACTTGTTCAAGAGGGCTGTACGGCAAAAGAATGTGAAACAAAATTGAACGAACTTGTACCCCATGTTCATGCAAGTTTTATTTTAGACCGTTTGGATTTCATGCGGGCTGGCGGACGCTGTTCAACAGTTGCCATGCTTGGAGCAAATTTGTTGAACTTAAAACCCTGTATTGAAGTTAATCCCATAAACGGTAAAATGAGTGTCGGAAAAAAATATCGTGGTTCTTTGGAAAAAGTCCTGCCACAGTATGTCAGTGATAAAATCAATGCCTATCCTAATATCCGCAACGGGCGTATTTTTATTACACATTCAGGTATTTCTGCCGAGCGTGAACAGCTTGTTTATAATCATCTCAAAGAAACAGGACGCTTCTCCGAAATTATTATCACACGGGCAAGCTGTACCATATCTTCCCATTGTGGACCAAATACATTAGGTGTTCTTTTTATGGATTGAATATATAGAAAAATTACAAAATCAAAGCACTTATAAAACAAGCGAATGAATGAGAGAACAAAAAGAAAGGAATTGTGAGAAAATGAGTTTATCGGAAGATATTTTGGATATTCTTCAAAAACATAACGGCTCAGTCAGCCGCAATACACTTCTGCTTGAAACAGGGGCTGAACAGGAACAATTAAATCAAACCCTTGAAGTAATGGAATTTGACGGAAAATTATTTATCAAGTCCCGAAAAACAGTGATGACACTTGAAGCCGCAGGTTTAAAAAAAGCTATTATTGTGCGTTATGCCAAAAACTTTTCATTTGCAAAGCCTGAGGACGGTACAGACGATGTTTATGTTGCCGCCATGGACCGTAAAAACTCCCTGCCGGGCGATTTGGTGTTGTTAGGAGGTATTCGCTCAACAATGAAAGGACCTGAGGGAAGTGTCGAAAAGGTTTTGCAAAAAGGAGCAAGGCTGGTTACAGGCATGGTTGACCAATTCCGAGAAAAAACGGTTATTGTTCCCGACTCAGGCTTTTCCTATGATATTCAGATTGCAAGAGATGCCTCAATGAAAGTCCGTAAAGGTGATAAAGTTAAGGCGATTTTGTCTTACGATGCCGCCGAGCAAAAACCTGTGGCTCATGTTATAAAAATTTATGGGCGTGCCGAGAGTGCAAGAGTCAATGCCGATGCCATTATTGATGCCGCCAATATTCCGACAGTGTTTTCAAGTGAAGTCAAAAAAGAGGCGGAAAAACGAAGTCAGGAACCGATTACGGAGGAAATGATTGCCGCCCGTTTGGATTTGCGTAACGAAGTTATTTTTACTATTGACGGTGCAGATGCCAAAGATTTGGACGATGCCATTTCATGCAGGGAAACGGAGGACGGCTGGATTTTAGGTGTGCATATTGCCGATGTTTCCCACTATGTTACGGAAGGCAGTGCGTTGGACAAAGAGGCTTTAAATCGTGGCACATCTGTTTATTTTGCTGACAGGGTTATTCCCATGTTGCCCGAAGAACTTTCCAACGGCAGTTGTTCGCTCAATGCGGGAACAGATAAACTTGCCTTTACCGCCATGATGCAAATGGATAAACAGGGCAAGCTGTTGAATTACCATTTTGCAAAATCCGTTATTCGTTCATGTGTTCGAGGTGTCTATTCCGAAGTAAACACTATTTTTGACGGTACGGCAACCTCAGAAATTTCGGAAAAATACGCCCCTGTTTTAAAGTCGCTTAAAGCGGCAAAACACCTTGCCGATACATTGAGTGCCAATTCAAAAAAGCGTGGCGAAATCGAGCTTGAAAGTACCGAACTGCGTTTTGTTTTGGACGATAACGGAGTTTGTGTTGATGTTTCCGTCAGAAAACAGGGAGCGGCGGAACAAATGATTGAACAGCTTATGATTGCCGCAAATAACGCCGCCGCTTTGTATGCGAAAACATCAATGGCACCGTTTGTTTATCGTGTTCATGAAGCCCCCGAAGCGGAGCGTTTGGAGTCCCTTGCCGAATTGGCAACCGCTTGCGGTTATAATGCCAAAAACATCAAGCCGGGCGTTAAACAGACCGATTTAGCGGAAATGCTGACTTATTTTAAAGATACGCCCTATGAACGCCTTATGTCCACCCAAACATTAAGAACTATGGCAAAGGCTCATTATGATACACAGCCGTTGGGACATTTCGGCTTATCATTGGAAGATTACTGCCACTTTACTTCACCAATTCGCCGCTATCCCGATACATCTATCCACCGTATTTTGAGCGATATGGTTGCAGGTGTACCGACAGATACACTCAAAAGACGCTATAACGATTTTGTACGCCAATCGGCAGACCGCTCGTCCGAAAACGAAGTTCGTGCCATGCGGGCGGAGCGTGAGGCAGAGAAGTCCTATGCCGCCGAGTATATGACGCAGCATATAGGTGAAATTCACAGCGGTACGGTATCGGGCGTTGTCAATCGTGGTATTTTTGTAACGCTTGCAAACGGCATTGAAGGCTTTGTCAATTTAACTTTGATAGAAAACGCCTATTTTGAATCTAACGGTTCTACAATGACAAAGGATTATATTTCAGGTGTCAGCTATTCGATTGGTGATGAAGTTACCGTTAAAGTTGAAAATGCAAGCGTGGCTTTGGGCGAAATTGATTTCTCGCTGGCAGATAAAAATGAAATATAATTTATATTCTTAAAACGAATATTTGGTAAAAATATAAAGCTTTCCACCGAAAAATTGGGACAAAATGCCATGTAATTTTCCATTTCTAACGAAAAAACACACTGTTTTTCTTGCATTTTCCCACTTGTTATTCATAATAATATCAAGTATAATTTATGATATATTGAGAAAATGCAAAGAGGTGTATAATACATGAGATTGCGAAAGCAAGAACTCGGTAACAGAAACTTGATTGGAGCAAGAGTTGAGGCTTCACGCAAAAAGAAAAACATGAAGCAAAAAGAACTTTTGGCTCAACTGCAAGTTTATGGTGTCGATATGAATGCCTCAGGATTGTCTAAATTAGAGGGACAAATTCGCTATGTCACAGACATAGAGCTTGTTGCTTTGGCGGATATTTTGGAGGTTTCGGTTGCGTATCTTGTAGGTTTGGAAGACGAAAAAGAATCGTAATAAAATTTATATAAAAATAAAGGTCGAACTGTTTTGGACAGTTTCGACCTTTATTTTGACTGTTTTTATATGTTGTTTTCAAAAACCTGCTTAATGCTGTCATAATGCAGAAAAATACCTTGAACAGCATATTCTTTGATTTCCTCCGCACTTGCAACGGCAAAATCCATGACCTCAGACGGTTGTATCTGAACATCAGACGGTTGAAAATCAAGACGGATACGATAGACATCAACAAAATAATTGTCTTTTTCTTCTGGATTTATGCGGCAATAGGTAAGAGCAAGTTTTTTGTCGGCGGACGAAATATCCAAACCTGTTTCTTCGCTAACCTCACGGATTATTGCCTCTTCCGAGCTTTCACCGGCACGAACACCACCACCCGGAACTTCCCACCAGCCGGCGGCCCACGCTTTATCCATACGACGGCGTGTAATCAGAAATTTTCCATCCGTTCTTTGAATAACAGCAAGTACGGTTAAATGAAACTCGCCCGGTTTCATGTTCCAGTCATTGTGTTTCATGGTGCGACCTGTTCTTTGCTTGTTTTCATCGTATATATCCCATAATTCCACTTTTCTCACCCTTATTTTTTTATTTCTACAATAAATTTTACCATGCCTTTGAGTTCTATGCAATAAGAATTTTATAAAATTCTATCCCAATTTGCTGTCAGCGGTTTTTGTTATATATGTACGATACCAAACTGTGTTTTGAGTGTATCCCACTGAATATCAATACCCAAAGCGAATAAAAGAGCCGCACCTATTCCAATTATTCCTGCCCCTATAAAAAACCAAATCAAGTGAGCTTTTGCAAAGGTACGATAATTTGCGTTCAGCTTTTTATTTGCAATAAAGACAATATCAACAATCAAATTGACAACGGGAATCCATAGAGCAAATAAAAACCAAAATGTTCCACCTGTTTTTATGACAGGCGTTTTTGGGTTTTTCGGCGGAGTTTCAGTTTCGTTTTGTTGTTTTTCGGCATTTTGTTTGATAACCGTTATGTCTTTCTCAGAAAATTCTTTATGAAACGGCGGTTCGTCTTTGTCTTTTGTCGCCTCTGTTTCTTTTAAATACAGCATTTCCGCCACTTCATAAATAATACCTTCCGTTTCATGAAGACTTTTAATGTTTCTGTCATTTTGTGGAGCAAAAACCGTTACATTATCCTTTGGGACAGGCGGTTCATCTGCCGCTTCGGTGTCCGTAGCGTTTTGGATTGATGAAAAATCGACAGCGGTCACATTACTTTCCGCATAATCAATTTTTCCGTTGTCTGCCGTTTTTGTACTTTCTGCCGTGCTTGCGTCATATTTCTTGCTGTACATACAGATTTAACCTCCCAATACCTGTAAAATAAATTTGATGACAGTAATATACCACAGAACGACCGCATATTATGGCGGTTTTGGGAGGCATACAGACGAAATAAAGCAATTTAAAAATAAGATGTTGTCAAAAGATAGAAAACCGACAAAAATTATGCTATAATAATTTTGAATGTTACAAAATGAGAATATTGAAAAAATATGGAGTTGAATAATAGTGGAAATTATCAATTTTCATGCCCATGTTTATCCAAAAAAAGTTGCTGCAAAAGCGGTTGAAAATTTACATGAAAAATATCAGCTCACGATTGAAAATGACGGAACAGTCGAATGTCTTTTCAAAGAATGTGCGGCGTGTGGTATATCAAGGGTTGTCATTCTGCCGGTAGCCACATCACCGGTACAGGTTTCTCATATCAATGATTTTGTTCTGAATTTATCCGAAGAAAATAACGGAAAATCAATCCCGTTTATGTCACTGCACCCACACATGGATTTGCAAGAGGCAGAAAGAGAAATCAATCGTTGTATGGCTTTGGGGGCAAAGGGAATAAAACTGCACCCCGATATGCAAGGTTTTAAGGCTGATGACCCCCGTGTTTTTGAACTTTATGAAATCATACAGGGACACCTGCCACTGCTCATTCATTGTGGCGATTTTCGTATAGATTATTCGCACCCACGCCGTATTGCTCATATTATTGACGCTTTTCCAAAATTAGATATTGTTGCTGCCCATTTTGGCGGTTGGACTTTGTGGGATTATGCCAAAGAATATCTGCTAAACCGTAAATGTATGTTAGATACATCAAGCTCTTTTGAATGGCTCGGTCCACAGCGTTCAAAGGAGTTAATTCGGGAATATGGTGCGGAGCGTTTTCTTTTCGGAACGGATTATCCGCTTTCAACCGCCGCAAAAGAGCTTGAATTTATGAAAAACCTCAATCTGACCGATAGGGAATATGAATTGATTTATGCCGAAAATGCTATCCGCTATCTGAACTTATAAATAATGAAAGGGGAAAATACCATGCAAGAAAATATTTGCAGTATTCCGATTAACGATGTCTTTATGCCCAGAAAGGGCTGTCCCATGTGCCGCATGAGAAATATGCTCGAAGAACGCCGTGTCGATTATGTTACGGGTTCAGCGATGATGGAGCCTGATGTTCGTGTTGTAACGAACAAAGTCGGCTTTTGCCATACACATTTTGCGATGATGTTAAAACAGGGCAAACGCCTTTCCAACGCCCTTATTTTGGAAAGCCATTTGAAAAAAATTTCTGAGGAGCTAATGCCCGCACAGGTTTCCGGCAAGCCAAACAAAAAGGTTTTGGAGGCTCTTACAACCTTAACCCAAACTTGTTTTGTCTGTCAGGGCATTAACGAAAATATGAACAATATGTGCCGTATTATATATTCCATGTGGCAGAATGACCCTGAATTTAAACAGCTTTATCAGGAACAGGAGTATATCTGTTTGGAACACTTTACACTTTTAATGAACAATTCCAAACCTTTGGGAAAAAATCTTCCCGACTTTTATGCGGCAACATCTAAATTGGCAGGCGGTTACTTGGAAAGTCTGTGTAATGATGTTACCCATTTCTGTAAGATGTTTGATTATCGCAGTACAGGGGAAGATTGGGGAAATTCAAAGGACAGTATTGAACGCTCCGTAGAATTTTTAACCAGCCGACATATTGAAACCAACTATGCGGGGAATGAAGAACCTGAGGAATAAATCACACTTTCTGAAAAATAAAACTAATGAGGATTAAGCCATGAAAACGAATATTAAAAAGATAATCCCCATTTTGTTGTTTGTACTTGTGATTGCAGGGGTAATAACATTTATAATATTGAACAATAACGGAAAAAAGAGAATTTTCACAGATGACCCGTATGATTTTTATGAGCAAATGGCAGAATGTTGTATAGGGTATGAACGGGAGGTTGTCACCGAAACGGGTTTTAGTCCCGCCGAATTTTCTTATGACGCTTTAATGATTGCCATGAAGCAAAAAGACAAATATTTAGCTTATAACCTGACGGGGTACAGATATACATATCAGTTTGAAAACGGACGCTATATTAGCACTTTCAAATTTACTTATGCGTCATCAAAGCTCGAAAATTTTTTGGCGGATTGTCGTATGAGGGATATGTGCAATTCAATGAATGGACTGAGCAACTATGAAAAAGTAAAGGCTGTTCATGACTATATCATAAAACTTTCCCGATATAGTTATTTGGGAACAGGAAAAGGTGCATTTTGGGTTTTGTATGCGAGAGAGCCTGTTTGTATGGGATATGCTTTGACCTTTTATCGTATGATGGAGTTCTGTGATATTCCCGTCACCTATGAAACGGATAGTGACCATGCGTGGAACAAAGTCTGTTTGGACGGTTATTGGTACAATATAGATTTAACATGGGACGATACAGGCGGAGATACGGTTTCCTATCAATATTTTCTTAAAAGCGATGAAGATTGGACAGGGCATACGCATGGCGGTGCAACAGCTCCAACATCTTTACAGCCTGTCGGAAGAAGTGCAGACGAAAATTACAAACTGTTTCCGAATTATAGATTAAGATTTATTTTGACCATTGTTTTTATATTGGCGGCTGTCATAATATTTAAGATTGTTCGGAAACGCAAAAAAGAAAGAAAGCGTGTCAAACAGGCGGAAGAAGAAGTTGCAAGAATGATTGAACAAAATAAGCAAATGTTCAGTACAATTCAGGAAGATGACACCGAACAACAAAACAAATGGTATTAAAAAATCATAAATAAAAGACGGGTTTCCAAAAGCATTTTGCTAGCGGCGGCTCGCCGCCCTTTGGTAGGGGTTTTGGGACAAAGTCCCCAATAAAAAATGCGGAGGAAGTTTAATGCTTCCTCCGCATTTTGGTGTGACCGGATCTGTAAGCCGAGTTCTGTCGTGAACAGCCATCTATCTTGGCAGAGCGTTACCGCCACTGCTCAGTGCCACCTTGGAAACCATCGGGCCAATGATATGTTTCACTGCGGTGTTGCTCCGAATAGGGTTTACATGGCCACACAGTCACCTGTGTGCCGGTGAGCTCTTACCTCGCCTTTCCATCCTTACCTGTTGAAACAGGCGGTTTATTTCTGTTGCACTATCCCTGGGGTCGCCCCCGGCGGCCGTTAGCCGTTATTCTTGCCCTGTGGAGCTCGGACTTTCCTCGGGTACGACCTTTCGGTACTGTATCCGCAGCTGTTCAATCCGCTCATACATAAAATATAAACCAAAATTTTTGGTTTGTCAAGTCTGATGTTTTACTCCAAAACTTCACCGTTTTCGATTGCTGTAATTTCATCAACACGGCGGCTGTGTCTGCCACCCTCAAATTCCGTGGAAATGAAAATATCAATCATGGAGAAAGCCAATTCCTGAGATACAACAGCCGCACCCATGCAAATGCAGTTTGCATTGTTGTGCCGTCTTGTCATTTCTGCCAAATGTTCGCTTGTGCAAACGGCGGCACGAATACCTTTAACCTTGTTTGCTGCCATGGAAATGCCCAACCCCGTTGTACAGCACAAAACGCCGAAATCACACACACCATCGGCAACAGCTTTTGCAGCCTTGTATGCAAAGACAGGATAATCCACAGATTCCTTGCTGTAACAACCGAAATCCGTATATTCAATCCCCTTGCTGTCCAAATAGCCTTTGATAGCTTCTTTCAGTTCATAAGCACCATGGTCACAGCCTAATGCAAGTTTCATAAGTCAATTCTCCTTTTGTTTTTCAGCTTCTTGTTTTTTCAAAAGTTCTCTTTGAGCCTGCGGTAAACGAAGATATGTTGGCATAAGAGCCGCCGCTGTTGTTAAATCATTCTTTTCCGCTTTTTTTTCTGCCGCAAAAGCCGTACCGCTTGCGTGTTGAAAGCGAATGTTCATCGGTGCGGCAATAATATTGTTCGGACATACATCATAAGTTCGCATAACAACCTCTGTACCGTCACCCATAACCATAATTTTGCGGTCGGAATAATTTTGTTCCAACTCATTTTTTAATTCGCCAATCGACAAAGCTCTGTCCTCTGTCAACCGTACGGCAGTGCCGTTTTTTATCTCAAACAAAGCGTTGTAAACCTGACTGCATCTTGCGTCCATAACCGCACAGACAATGCCGTCAAACATCAATGCCATATGTGCCATTGACTCTAATGTTGATACGGCGGCACAAGGTTTGTTCAGTGCCATTGCCATGCCCTTAACGGCAGAAACACCGATACGCACCCCCGTAAATGAACCCGGTCCAACATTCACCGCAAAAACATCAATAGCATTTTTGTCGGTTTCGGTTGTTGCCAAAAGATTTTCGACTAAGGGCATGAGTGTCTGACTGTGTGTGCATTTTATATTGATAAAATATTCTCCAATGAGCTGTCCGTCCTTAACCAAAGCTGCAGAGGCAGGGGAGGCAGACGCATCAAGAGCAAGAATAATCATGGCAAATATTCCTCCTCTGCATGGATTGTAATTTTGCGTTCAAATTCCGAAAGCACTTCAAAACGAATGATAATTGCATTTTCAGGCAAAGCCGTTTCAACATTTTCGCTCCATTCGATAACCGTTATGCCGTTTTCAAGATAATCAAAAAATCCCGTTGCATAAAGGTCGTCCCATGAAGTAATGCGGTACATATCGAAATGATGAACGGGGAAACGCCCCTCATATTCATTGACGATTGCAAAAGTCGGGCTTGAAACACCGTCATCAATGCCCAAGCCTTTTGCAAGTCCTCTTGTGAATGCCGTTTTTCCGACACCAAGTCCACCGAACATCGCCAAAGTTTCATTACCATGAAGTCTGTCAGCAATCAAAGCCGCCAAGTGTTCGGTTTCTTCGGGAGAATGTGTTATATAGCTTTTCAAATTTGTCACCCGCACTCAGAATAAACCTGAAATTTTGCCGTTTTCATCAACATCAATCTTTTCGGCGGAAGGCACTTTTGGCAAGCCCGGCATTGTCATAATATCGCCCGTATAAACAACGACAAATCCCGCACCGTTGGAAAGACGAACATCTTTTACAGTGATGTCAAAGCCGCTCGGACGCCCCAAAAGGGCAGGGTCATCAGACAGGGAATATTGTGTCTTTGCAATACATACTGGCATTGTATTTGTACCGTCCAATGCTTCTATTTTTGCAAGAGCATTTAAAGCCTGCTTTGTAAAATGAACATCATCAGCACCATAGATTTTGGTTGCCACAGCTTTGATTTTATCTTTCAAAGCCATGTCGTCCGTATAGGTCAAAGTCAATTCAGACTTTTTCTCGCAAGCGTCAACAACCTTTTTTGCCAATTCCAAACCGCCGTTTCCGCCTTTTGCAAAGACTTCGGACAATGCGAAATCCGCACCCAAATCATGGCAGTAATCTTCAATGGCTTTCAATTCTTCGTCCGTATCCTGTCCAAAACGGTTAATTGCCACAACAACAGGAATACCGAACTTGTGCATATTTTCGATATGAGCCCCAAGATTGACGATACCTTTTTGGAGAGCCTCCAAATTTTCCTTGCCGCAATCCGCTTTCGGCACACCGCCGTTATACTTTAATGCCCGAACAGTTGCGACCAAAACAACAGCGTCAGGTTTCAATCCCGCTGTGCGGCACTTAATATCAAAGAATTTTTCCGCACCAAGGTCTGAACCAAAGCCAGCCTCCGTAACACAGTAATCACCGAGTTTCAGTGCCAATTTAGTTGCACGAACAGAGTTACAGCCATGTGCAATATTTGCAAAAGGACCACCATGCATAATAGCGGGTGTCCCTTCCAAAGTCTGAACCAGGTTTGGTTTAATGGCATCTTTCAAAAGGGCAGTCATTGCACCGCCGGCTTTTAAATCTTTTGCAAAAACAGGCTTACCGTCAAAAGTGTAGGCAACCAAAATATTGTTCAAACGCTCTTTCAAATCGCAAATATCTTTCGCCAAGCAGAGAATGGCCATAACTTCGCTCGCAACGGTAATGATAAAGCCGTCCTCACGGGGAACGCCGTTTACTCTGCCACCCAATCCGACAACAATGTTTCTCAGTTCACGGTCATTCATATCCAAACATCTTTTAACGCAAACGGTTTTGATGTCAATGCCCAAACTGTTACCTTGCTGAATATGGTTGTCCAACATTGCACAGAGCAGATTGTTTGCCGCTGTAATGGCGTGCATATCACCCGTAAAGTGCAGATTGATGTCCTCCATAGGGATAACCTGAGCGTAACCGCCGCCGGCAGCACCGCCCTTAATACCGAATACAGGTCCGAGTGACGGTTCACGCAAAGCAATAACGGTTTTTTTGCCCAATTTGGACATGGCATCTCCCAAACCGACTGAGGTTGTGGTTTTGCCCTCGCCTGCGGGTGTCGGGTTAATGGCTGTAACTAAAATCAGTTTTCCGTCTTTTTCGCCTTGTGACTTTTGAATCAGTTCTTCGCTGAGTTTTGCTTTGTATTTGCCGTAAAATTCAAGATCATCAGCCGAGATGCCCAACTTCTCCGCAATTTTGACAATCGGCTGTGCGTGGGCTTGCTGTGCAATTTCAATATCTGTCAGCATTTCTCAATCTCCTTATATCCGTTAATATTTCACGATATAGCGGTTGTTTTTCTTAAAACGACAAAACAACCACATCATATTCTCATTATAGCATACTTTATGCAGAATTACAACCGCCGAACATTTCGCCAAAAGTACAAGGAAATCTTTACACCGCCGACAAAATATGTTAAGATATACCTGTATTTTATTTAGGAAGGCAAGGGATAGTTATGATTGCGGTTATTGATTATGGAGCAGGCAATCTGCAAAGTGTTGTCAAGGCTTTAAACTATATTGATACAGATACGATTGTAACCAACAAAAAGGAGGAAATTCTCCAAGCAGACGGAGCAATTTTGCCCGGTGTCGGCTCATTCGGTGATGCAATGGACTGTATGAACAAATCGGGAGCAACGGAGGCGGTTTTGGCATTTGTTGAGAGCGGAAAACCGTTTCTCGGCATTTGTTTGGGTTTGCAGCTTTTATTTCCAAAAAGTGAGGAAAGTCCAAACGCTGACGGTTTGGGACTTTTGAAAGGCAGTATTACCCGTATCCCCAATGATAACGGTGCTTTAAAAATTCCGCACATGGGTTGGAATTCATTAAATATCAAAAAGCATGACGGTTTGTTTCGTGGCATAGAGGGTAATCCCTATGTTTATTTTGTCCATTCTTACTATTTGCATGCGGAAAACCCCGATATTGTATCGGCACAAACGGAATACGGTGTGACAATAGATGCGTCTGTGCGTTACAAAAATATTTTTGCCACACAGTTCCACCCGGAAAAGAGCGGTAAAGTGGGTTTGCAAATGCTGAAAAATTTTGTTGAAATCACGAAGGAGGGCTAAATCATGTACGCCAAAAGAATTATTCCCTGTCTTGATGTCAAGGACGGTCGTGTTGTCAAAGGAACAAGTTTTGTCAACCTGCGTGATGCTGGTGACCCTGTGTCCTGTGCCAAAGCCTATGACGCACAGGGGGCTGATGAATTGGTATTTTTGGATATAACCGCCTCCTCAGATGCCCGCAATATCATTGTTGATATGGTGCGAGCCGTAGCCGATAGTGTTTTCATTCCGTTTACGGTTGGCGGCGGTATTCGTACAGTTGACGATTTTACGGATATTCTTCGTGCGGGAGCGGATAAAGTTTCCGTCAATTCAGCGGCAGTCCGCCGTCCCGAAATTATTAACGAAGCCGCCTATAAATTCGGCAGTCAATGTGTTGTCACAGCGATTGATGCCAAACGCCGTGAGGATAACAGCGGTTGGTCGGTATTTATAAACGGTGGGCGTATCAATACGGATATAGATGTTGTCAAATGGGCAATCGAGGCGGAAAAACGGGGTGCAGGAGAAATCCTTTTGACAAGTATGGATTGTGACGGCGTTAAAAACGGTTACGATTTGGAATTGACAAGAGCCGTTTCCGAAAATGTCGGTATTCCCGTTATTGCCTCAGGCGGTGCGGGGAAATTGGAACATTTTTATGACGCTTTTACCGAAGGCAAGGCAGACGCTGTTTTGGCGGCATCATTATTCCATTTTGGCGAGATTACAATTCCCGAGTTAAAGTCTTATTTACAACAAAAAGGTGTTTCAGTTCGCACCTGAACTTTTAA
>JBJEQG010000047.1:0-4963 GCA_051881635.1 Acutalibacteraceae bacterium | reverse complement strand
GAGGGACTTTATGTCCGAATTAGGGTGGTACCACGAGCATGAAAATGCCCGTCCCTTGTGTTGTCAGGGGACGGGTTTTATTTTTTGTTCATTCATTCCGACAATCTAATCATTTATATATGTTTCATTTAAAGGAGGTTTTTCTATGTACAATTCTTTCAAAAAGTATTTGCCTTTTCAGCAAATCAATCTGCCCGACCGTCAATGGCCCTCAAAGACAATTACCAAAGCACCGATTTGGTGTTCCGTTGACTTGCGTGACGGCAATCAGGCTCTGGTTGACCCGATGAATTTAAAAGAAAAACTTGAATTTTTCAAAGCTCTGTGCGATATGGGCTTTAAGGAAATCGAAATCGGCTTTCCGTCAGCGTCCGAAACGGAATACGAAATCTGTCGTGAATTGATTGAGGGCAATCATATTCCCGATGATGTCACCATTCAGGTTTTGGTTCAGGCTCGTGAACACTTAATCCGCAAGACCTTTGAGGCTGTCAGGGGTGCAAAGAATGTTATCATACACTTCTACAACTCAACTTCAACCTTACAGCGAAAAGTCGTTTTCAAAAAGGATATGGACGGCATTATTGATATTGCCGTAAACGGTGCAAAACTCATTCGTGAATTGACCGAAAGCTATGACGGCGATACCAATTTCCGATTTGAATATTCTCCCGAAAGTTTTTCGGGTACAGAGGTAGACAATTCCGTTGCAATTTGCGAAGCGGTTATGGAGGCACTCGGCTCAACGGCTGAAAATCCTGTCATTCTCAATCTGCCCAATACTGTTGAAATGTGTACTCCAAACACTTACGCCGACCAAATTGAATATTTTATCCGTCACCTCAAAAATCGTGAAGCGGCGATTATCAGTGTACACCCTCATAATGACAGAGGTACAGGTGTAGCTGCCGCCGAGTTGGCACTGTTGGCGGGTGCGGAGCGTATCGAGGGTACACTGTTCGGCAACGGTGAGCGTACAGGCAATTTGGATATTGTCACTGTCGGCTTGAATATGTACACACAGGGCGTTGACCCCAAACTGAATTTCAGTGACCTGCCCCGTTACAAAGAGATTTATGAACGCTGCACAAAAATGAAAATCGGTGAGCGTCAGCCGTATGTTGGCGAATTGGTATTCACCGCATTTTCGGGTTCTCACCAAGATGCCATTAAAAAGGGTTCTGACTATATGGCAAAAACAAATACACCGTATTGGGAAATCCCATATCTGCCGATTGACCCCGCCGATGTCGGCAGAAAATACGAACCGATTATCCGTATTAACTCACAATCAGGCAAAGGCGGTGCGGCTTATATTATGGAAACCATATTCGGCTACAATATACCAAAAGAAATGCACGCCGAATTTGGTGCAATGGTTAAGGCAGAGTGTGACCGTTTAGGCAGAGAAATCACACCCGATGAGCTGTTCGGTGTTTTCCAAAAAAACTATATCGATATTCCTCAGGAATACTATTTGGACGGTCATTATCAGGTCAATAATTACAGCACAGACAAAGCCACATTTGACGGCCCGATTCATATTGTTAAAACGGACGAAATTGTTACGGTTCACGGTGACGGTAACGGTCCGATTGACGCTTTCTTTAATGCAATTCAGCAGATTGGCATTAAAGGCTACCGTTTCATTTCATATAGTGAACACGCTATTTCCAGCGGTTCAGATTCTAAGGCGATTGCCTATATTGAACTTGAAACTCCCAATGGAAAGCATATTTTTGGTGTCGGCATATCTCATGGCATTTTCAAAGCATCTATTCGTGGCATATTCTGTGCAATCAACCGTTCCCTGCTTGAAGACAAATAAAATTTAATATGTAAGAAAAAGCATTATCATTTTAATAATGCTTTTTTCTTTTCAGACACAAAGTAAAAATCCGCAATCAACACTCCCAAATGTTGATTGCGGATTCTACATTACGCTTTTGAGGTAATCCAGCACAAAAACCCAATATTTTATGGCGTATCTTAGGGCATTTTCA
Source organism: Acutalibacteraceae bacterium (assembly GCA_051881635.1). Lineage (GTDB taxonomy): Bacteria > Bacillota > Clostridia > Oscillospirales > Acutalibacteraceae > JBJEQG01. The sequence continues at coordinate 2,960 of JBJEQG010000047.1, read as the reverse complement.
AGAACAAATATATATTTATTTTTGAAAACGCCCTAACCACAAACCACACCCTTCGTTATTATAGTATCATAAATCGAAAATCAATTTAAAAATAAAATAAGAAGTAATTGTTAATAAATTAAAAACTTTTAAAAGAAATATGTAGGCACAAGGCGGTTTTGCCCGTGCCGTTCTGCCCCTCAACGAAACGAGGGCGGTTATTCCCAATATTCTATGGGATTCATCAGAACATCATTTTTATACATAATTAAATGCAAATGACTTTCGTCCAATCGTTCACATGGCACAATATACACTGAACCGATTGAAGTTCCTGCAACAATTTCATCACCTACCTTGACGGTAACTGTCGGACTCAAACCGCAATATAATGCCGTATATCCGTTTTTATGCTCGATACGGACAACTGTTCCATACATTTCATCATTCATGATTTCCGTTACTATACCGTCTGCCATAGCCCGAACGATTGTACCGTCCTCAGCGGCTATGTCTACACCGTTATGTGTTCGCCAATCTCCCATTGTTTTCGACTCCAACAAGTCTGTTGGACTATACTTTTTTATAATTGCCCCTTCTTTGATTGGCTCTATGATTTTTTGCTCCTGTTTAATGGTCTGTTCAGCTTCAACCATTGAAGTGGAGCTTGTCTGTTCAGATACTTCCTTTTTTTCCGTATTGCTTTCTTTGGCAGAGCTTTCATAAGGTATGTTGCTGACTTCCTGTCCCGTTTTTATCTCATTTGAGGGTTCGTCCTCCATCAATTCGCTTATTTGCCGATTTTGATTTTCCGCATATTCAAGAACACTGCCATAGGTTGTCCATGCCGCCGCCGCAACAGCGATAATACAAATTGTCAACGCAACATAGAATGCCTTATTTTGTTTCAAAAATTTTTTCTTTTTCTCGTCCGTTTTGATTTCTTTCATTCAAAACACCTCCGCTTTTATTTTTGTCGCTTTCTCCCAAAAATATACATCATAACCACAGGAGAACGGCAATTATATAAGCAAAGAAAAAAATTCCCGAAAAGCATTTTATCTGCTTTTCGGGAATGAAAACCGCTTTTATATAAAAGAACTCAATTAGTTCTGAGCATCAAAGAACTTTGCGTGAATTGCCTTAACAGCCTTGTCTGCATCTGTATCATCAATCAATACGGAAATCTTGATTTCACTTGTGGAAATCATGCGGATATTGATTTGCTCGTCATACAAAGCCTCAAACATCTTGGACGCAACACCGGAATGACTTTCCATACCTGCACCAACAATAGAAATCTTTGCAACATTCTCAGCCAAAGAAACAGACTTGCCGCCGAATACCTTAATAAAGTCCTCCATAAGTTCAACAGCTTCTTTACCGTTGTCCTTAGCAACCGTAAAGGAAATATCCTTTGTACCGTCACGGCCGATAGATTGAAGAATGATGTCTACATTGATACCCTTAGAAGCCAGCTTGGAGAACATCTTGAAAGCCAAGCCCGGATTATCATTAACACCGATAACTGAAATTCTTGCTACATTCGTATCCTTTGCCACACCGCTGATTAACATTTTTTCCATTTTTGCTGCCTCCTTAACGATTGTACCCGGTGCATTTGTCATACTTGAAAGCACTTCGAGTTCTATGTTATACTTCTTTGCCATTTCCACACTTCTGTTGTTGAGAACCTGAGCACCCAATGTTGCCAACTCCAACATCTCATCATAAGAGATTTCGGACAGTTTTGTTGCATTTGGAACTTTTCTTGGGTCAGCCGTATAAACGCCTTCAACATCTGTAAAGATTTGGCACAGGTCAGCGTTCATAGCTGCCGCTATTGCAACTGCACTTGTATCTGAACCGCCACGACCGAGTGTCGTAACATCATCATAGCGGTTGACACCCTGAAAACCCGCAACAACAACGATATTGTTTTTGTCAAGTTCCTTTTCGATACGATCCGTTTGAACTCTTTTAATTCTTGCCGAAGTGTAGGCTGATGTTGTTTTGAAACCTGCCTGCCAGCCCAGCAAAGAAACAACCGGACAACCTATTTTTTCAATCGCCATAGCCAACAAAGCTATGGAAATCTGCTCGCCTGCCGCCAAAAGCATATCTTTCTCACGCTTAGAGGCGTTCGGATTGATTTCATTTGCCTTGTCAATCAAATCATCTGTTGTATCGCCCTGTGCGGATACAACAACCACAACCTTATTGCCTTTTTTGTATGTGTCTGTAACGATTCGGGCAACATTGAACACTCTTTCTGCGTTTGCAACGGAGCTGCCGCCGAATTTTTGAACGATAAGACTCATTGTATCTTCCCCCATCAAATTTTTTCAAAATGCCAAGTCTATATTACAAGTCCGCCGCAATGCGGATTTTGGCCTGAACCTTAACACCCTGTTCTTCAAGACTATGCAAAACATTTTCCTGTTGTGCAACCGTCATTTCGGGAAGAACGAATGCGATTTCCTGTGCTGATGCACCATTTCTTGTGATGTAGCGAACATCACCGATAACTTTTGCAGCCGCCGTTTTAATTGTATCAATATTATCAGCCTCTGCACGAACATAGGCACTGTACTTTGTTTCGGCATACGGTTTGATATAATCATCTGTGCCGTCTGCCCAAGACAAATATTTTTTGGAATCCAAATGACGCACACAATCAATAATATCTGCAACAACCGCACTGGCTGTCGGGAGCTTGCCCGCACCTTTGCCGTAAAATACAACATCGCCCGTAGCATCGCCCTTAACCAAAATACCGTTAAATACATCATCAACGCCTGCAAGTTGGCTGGATTTTTCAATCATCATCGGTTCAACGGTAATATCCAAAGTGCCGTCCTCTAACTTTTTCACCTGACCGATTAACTTAATCACGCCGCCCCATGATGCCGCATAGGCAACATCTTCAAGTGTGATTTTTGTAATACCCTGCGTATGTACGCTTTGGGGATAAACATGCT
>JBJEQG010000046.1:0-4967 GCA_051881635.1 Acutalibacteraceae bacterium | reverse complement strand
ATAAGTTATTGAACAGGTCTAATAATCAGACTTTATGGAGTTGTTTTATTATGCTTCAAGAATATAAAACCGTAAGCCAAGCCGCTGATGATTTTTTTATCGAACAGCGTTCCCGTTTTATCGGCTATGCCAAACCCGTACAAACTGAGGCGGAAGCGATTGCCTTTATTGAGGAAATCCGTACAAAGCATTGGGACGCTACACATAATGTCTATGCCTATATTCTGCGTGAGGGGCAAATCCGCCGCTATTCCGATGACGGCGAACCGCATGGAACGGCAGGTATGCCAACGCTCGATGTTCTCCAAAAAAGCGGTGTAACTGACACTGCGGTTGTTGTGACCCGTTATTTTGGCGGTGTTCTTCTCGGTGCGGGCGGATTGGTACGGGCATATTCTCATGGGGCAAAAATCGCATTGGACGCCGCAAAAATCATTACAATGCGTATGGAACTTCTATGCACCCTACAATGCGATTATAACCAATACGGCAAATTAGCCGCACTTATTCCCGCTTTTAATGGTATTATTGACAATACCGACTTTGCTGACAAGGTGACATTGAGTTTTCATATTCAGGAAGATGATTACAATGCCTTTCTCAAACCGTTGGCAGATACCACTTGTGGCAGTGTTGTTCCCAAAATCATAGACCAACGCTATTTTCATCGTTCCATATAATTTTTTTCAAAAAAACAAGGTATTTTAAAAAATCTCTCGTATTTAATTTATATCCGATGTTTTTGCGAGGTGATTTTTATGAATATTCGTGAGCAATCCGAACAGCTTGAACATCAAATCCTCTCCCCCTATGCGGCTTTTTCCGACCAGTCTAAAGGGCGGGTTTTGGACGAAACACCTTGCGAGATACGCACCGCCTTTCAACGGGACAGGGACCGTATTATTCATTGTAAGGCTTTTCGCCGTCTGAAACATAAAACACAGGTTTTTCTCTCCCCTGAGGGTGACCATTACCGTACACGCTTAACGCATACTTTGGAAGTTTCCCAAATTGCACGAACCATTGCCTCAGCACTTCGATTGAATGAATATTTAACGGAGGCTATTGCGTTAGGGCATGATTTGGGACACACGCCATTTGGTCATGCGGGTGAGGCGGCATTGAATGACCTTATCAGCGGCGGTTTCCGCCATTTTGAGCAAAGTGTTCGTGTTGTTGAACGGCTCGAAAAAAACGGACAAGGCTTAAATCTGACCTATGAAACGAAAAACGGTATTCTTTGTCACACCAGAGGGAAATATGCCGATACTTTGGAGGGACAGATTGTCCGTATTGCCGACCGTATTGCCTATATCAATCATGATATTGATGACGCCATTCGGGGCGGCATTATTTCCGAACAGGATATTTCCGGGGAAATAACCGATGTATTGGGACAAACTACCGCCCAACGAATAAATACATTGGTTCGCTCCCTTATTCAGTACAGCAAAAACGGCGTTTTGTCTATGAATTCCACCGTCCAAAAACAATTTGATTGTCTGCATGATTTCATGTTCGAGGCGGTTTATGAAAGTAAAGCGGTTATGCATGAAACACGGAAAATTCCCTTTATTATGGAAAATCTGTACCGCTATTTTATGAAACATCAGAACCGTTTGCCCAAAGAAATAATTGACTTGAATGATACAGATGAGCGTGCGGTTTGTGATTATCTTGCGGGTATGACCGACCATTATGCGGTGGAGCTTTTTAAGGAAATTTATGTTCCGAAATCCTGGAAATAATCCATGCCCTTCCTTTTAAAAGAATCCGGCAAACAGGAGGTGATTTTTTGTGTCATTACCCGATACATTTATACAGGACTTGAAATTACGCAGTGATATTGCCGATGTCATTTCAGGCTATGTCAATCTGAAAAAAGCGGGGCGAAACCTTGTCGGTCTATGCCCATTTCATAATGAAAAAACGCCCTCATTTAATGTTTCAAGAGAAAACGGTTTTTTTTATTGCTTTGGCTGTGGTACGGGCGGCGATGTTATTACCTTTATCAAGCGGATTGAAAATCTGGACTATATAGACGCTGTACGCTTGCTTGCCAAAAGAGCGGGTATGGAAATGCCTGAGGAAAGTAAGAATAACGGCATGACACAGGTTCGCAACCGTATTTTGGAGGCAAACCGTGAAACCGCCCGTTTTTACTATCGTCAGCTTTACGGACCGCAAGGCACTGAGGGATTGGCTTATTTGAGAAACAGAGGTTTGACGGAAAAAACGATTGCCCACTTTGGTCTGGGATTTGCCCCCGCAAAAGGTTTTGAACTTGTCAACTATCTCAAAGGCAAAGGGTTCAGCGAAAACGATTTAATTGTTGCCAATTTGGCAAATCGCTCAAAAAACGGGCATATTTATGACCGTTTCTTCAATCGTGTGATGTTCCCTATTATTGATATTCGAGGGAATGTTATCGCTTTCGGCGGACGCATTATGACGGACGAAAAGCCAAAATATCTCAATACTTCCGACACCCCCGTATTTAACAAAAGCACAAATCTTTTCGCCCTGCAATTTGCCAAAAATGCCGCCAACGGCGTTTTGATTTTGGCGGAGGGCTATATGGATGTTATTGCCTTACATCAGGCAGGTTTTGAAAATGCCGTTGCCACGCTCGGCACTTCATTGACTCAGGAACAGGCTGTTATTATCAAACGCTATTGTAATGAAGTAATTATCTGTTACGATGCCGATGAAGCAGGACAAAAGGCAACCGCCCGTGCTATTTCAATCTTAAAACCGACAGGCTTGAATATCCGTGTCATTACTATTCCAAACGGCAAAGACCCCGATGAATTTATTAAGAATTTCGGTGCACAAGGTCCTGACCGTTTTCGACAGCTTATTGAAAAATCCAAAAACGATACCGATTACCGTCTGTTTAAGTTACAATCACGATTCAACCTTGAAAATGCCGATGATCTTGTGTCTTATCTTACGGAATGTGCCAAAGTTATCGCCACGCTTGACAATGACATTGAGCGAGATGTTTACATATCAAAACTGAGTGCGGAATACAATACGGAAAAAATGGCAATCCGCCGACAGGTCGATAAATTTTCCAAGAAGAATTGGCGTGAACAGAGCCGTCACGAACAACAACAGCGGCAAAATGAACTTTCCGCCCACAACGACAATATCAATACCGAAAAGGCGAACAATCTGAGGGCTGCAAATGCCGAAGAAGCATTGATTGCAAGTGTAATATATAACCCCGATTTTGCCGATACTATATTTTCGGAACAAACCGAAAATCTTTTCTCAACAACATTTAATCAAAAGGTTTTTCATTGTATCTACACCCGTTTAAAAAACGGCATGAGTGCGACATTGACGGATATTTCGCCGGAATTTTCCAACGATGAAATAAGCCGTATTGCCAAAATCATGGTACAGCACCCACAAGACCCTACCCCCGAACAGACAGCAATGGAATATCTTTCGATACTGCAAGATGAAAAACAAAAGATAAAACCGTCACAGGCGGCAGATTTGGACAATGATACCATTATGCAATATATGCAAAAGATGAAGATGAAAAAACAATAGGAGGAATATCTATGTTACCTACTCAACCGGACAAAAACACAATCGTCAAAGATTTGTTGGATCAGGGCAAAGCCAAAGGACAACTTTCCAATAAGGAAATTTTGGACGCTATCGGTGAAATTGATTTCGACCCCGAACAGCTTGAAAAACTGTATGACAAACTTGAAAACAACGGTGTGGAAATCGTTGAAGATGTAAACGATATTATTTTGGACGATGCCGAACTTTCTTCAATTTCCGGCACAAGCGAAAACAGCGATGATAGTGAAGAACCAAGCATTGACGGTATTTCCATTGATGACCCCGTAAAAATTTATCTGAAAGAAATCGGTAATGTTGCCCTTTTGACTCCCGATGAAGAAATGGACCTTGCCATTCGTGTTTCCAACGGTGATGTTAATGCAAAAAAGCGTCTTTCGGAAGCCAATCTCCGTTTGGTTGTCAGTATAGCAAAAAGATATTTGGGCAGAGGTATGCAGTTTCTTGACCTTATTCAAGAAGGCAATCTCGGTCTGATTAAGGCGGTTGACAAATTCGACTATACAAAAGGCTTTAAGTTTTCGACTTACGCTACATGGTGGATACGACAGGCAATTACAAGAGCAATCGCCGACCAGGCCCGTACCATTCGTATTCCCGTACACATGGTTGAAACGATTAACAAAGTTAAAAAGGCGTCAAGCCAGCTTTTGCACCAAAACGGTCATGAACCGACTGCCAATGAAATTGCTGAGGTTTTGAATATGCCTGCCGACAAAGTTCGTGAAATCATGCGTGTTGCCCAAGAACCTGTGTCACTTGAAACACCGATTGGTGAGGAGGAGGACAGCCATTTGGGTGATTTTATTCCCGATGATGATGCTCCCGCACCACAGGACTCAGCTTCACATACACTGCTCAAAGAACAGCTTTCCGATGTTCTTTCCACTTTGACTCCACGGGAGGAACGGGTTTTGCGTTTGCGTTTCGGTTTGGAGGACGGGCGTTCACGCACATTAGAAGAAGTCGGTGAAGTTTTCAATGTCACTCGTGAGCGTATTCGCCAAATTGAAGCCAAAGCCCTCAGAAAACTTCGTCACCCAAGCCGCAGCAAAAAACTTAAAGATTTCCTTGATTGATAGTAAAGGGACGCTGTACTGAACCATATAAAAAACACTTTTTGAAAAGCAATAAGGACTGTAAGCATAAACTTACAGCCCTTATTTTTATGGGGATTTTCGATTATTTAACTGTCAATGTAAAGGACTTTGTAACAACTGTGCCCTTTGCGTCCTTAACTTTGATTTGCACTGTATAAGTGCCTGTCTTTGCGGGTGTCCATGTCTTTGTAGATGTTGTGTTATAACCCTTTAAGGTTGTCCAACTGCTTGCTGTGCTGTGTCTTACAACCATAGCATACTGAT
>JBJEQG010000045.1:0-4994 GCA_051881635.1 Acutalibacteraceae bacterium | reverse complement strand
GTACTGTATAAGTACCTGTCTTTGCGGGTGTCCATGTCTTTGTTGCTGTTGTGTTATAGCCCTTTAAGGTTGTCCATGTAGATGCAGTGCTGTGTCTTACAACCATAGCGTACTGATACGGACTTGTGCCACCGCTTGCCTTACCTGTCATTGTTACAGATTTGCCCTTTGTAATGCTTGTTGCACTCAGTGTAGAGCTGTTTGTCAATGCGGTTGTTGCAGCCTGAACCTTCAATGTAAAGGATTTTACAACAACTGTGCCATTTGAATCCTTAACCTTGACTTGTACATAGTATGTACCTGTCTTGGACGGTGTCCATGTTTTGGTTGTCGTTGTGTCGTAATTCTTCAAGACTGTATAAGAGGACGCTGTGCTGTGTTTTGCAACCATAGCGTACTGATACGGTGATGTGCCGCCGCTTGCCTTACCTGTCAATGTTACGGATTTACCCTTTGTGATAGATGTGGAACTGATTGTGGAGTTATTAACCAATTGGTCAACAGTTATTTCTTTGTAAACATAAGTTACGGTAATATCTGCCTCTGTGTATTTACCGCTTGCGTTAGACGGTGTGGAGGACAATGTATAGCCGTCAAAAGATTTGGCAGAGGTGGTATAAGAAGCACCAACTTCACCTGTCAAAGTTGTTGACGAAAGAACTGTTCCGCTGTCCGTAACATATTTTACGGTAACTTTGCCTTGTGTTGTCGGCTCAATAACCTTTTGGAAACCGTTTATGGTATAATAGCCGTTCTGTACATATTTAAGGTCTTCTGTTTTATTGCTGCCGCCGTCGTTAATTACAATCATAAGATCCGGGTCTGTGCTTTCAAACTCATAACCGTAAATACCGTTTCCGAGGTCTTTCATTGCGTGTCCCGGCCAACCAATGTCGTAGTCAGCATTGTTCTTGAAGAAATATACATTTACATTTGAACCCCAGTTTGACGGTTTTTCAAAATAAATACCCTTAATCTGAGTAATCTGTCTTGCCTCAACTGTTACTGTGGCTGTTGCCTTATAGCCGTTAAAGGTCTGTGCTGTGATTGTTGCAGTACCTGCTGATACGGCCTTGACATTACCTGAACCGTCAACCGTTGCAACAGATGTATCGCTTGATGTCCATGTAACCGTTTTGTTTGTTGCGTTTGACGGAGTAACCGTTGCCGTCAGTGTATCGGAGTCGCCCTCTGTTAATGTAAGAGATGTCTTATCGAGCGTAATACCTGTCGGTTTTACTATGTCTGTATTTTCGGTAACCGTAACCTTAACAGTTGCGGTAAGTCCATTTGAAGTTTTTGCTGTAATTGTTGCTGTACCCTTTGAAACACCTGTGATTGTGCCGCCTGCTACTGTTGCAACAGATGCATCACTTGTTGTCCATGTTACGCTTTTGTTTGTTGCGTCTGCCGGAGCGATTGTAGCTGTTACCTTTGCGGTTGTTGCTTCTTTAACTGTTACAGATGTTTTGTCAAGAGTTATAGATGTCGGATTGATGATTGCGATTTCTCCGCCTGTGATAGGCTGATTTGCACCGCCGTCTGTGAGGTATATGCCGTTCGGGATAACTCTGCCCGGTGCAGGAGTTTTAGCAGTATCAAGAACATAGACTTTCATGTTGCCTTTGCCTGAAACGCTTGCTTTGAGTGTGCCGTTTGTTACATTCTGAACATCACCTGTAACGGCGTCAACATATTTACCGTTAGGAACACCGGAGAATGTTGCATTGCCTGAAATTGCTACACAAGCAAAGCTGTCTGTTGTGCTGTCGGTATAGCGTCTTTTGAATGCGATATTGCCTGAGCAACCTTCTGTTGAATACTGACCTTTACGGAGAGCCGGAATAGCCTGACGGATTCTGTTAAGACGCATAAGGTGCTGTGCAAGCGGTTGTTGAAGTGTATCTGAAACCGTACCGCTTACATTGCCGAATACGGTAAAGTCAGATGCTGTTACTGTACCCTCAAGGTAGTCACCGTAATATGCACGACCTGTGTTTGCAAGCTGTGTGCTTGGACCTACATCAATCGGCTTGCCTTTCTGGAACTCAACTTCACTGCCGTAATAAATACAGGGGATTCCACGGAATGTGAACATAAGAGAAAGGTTTTCTGCCCATGCGTCTGTGCCGCCTGTGTATCTTACTGTCTGACATTCATCAGGTGCATAGTCGTGAGAGTCAACATAGACAACATTCCATGTTGAATCGTTGAAATATTTGTCCTGACCAAGTGCTGTGTTGAAAGCATTGTTTGCGTTGATAAAGCTCCAATGCATCTGGAAGTCGATAACATTCATATCTGATTTCTGAGAATAATCGGGTGCATGATATTCGTTACCATTTAAGAATGCGTTGTCGCTTGTCGGCTGGCTTGATGTGTCGCTGTGAGCCGTATAATGTTCTTCAACCAAAGACTCATTTGTCGCAAGGTCATTTGTCCAGCAGTTTGCCCATTTTCCGTCTTCTGCCCAAGTATAGAAACAGGTTGAAATTCCGGGTTCACCACGATACCATACATCATGTCCCTTTGTACAAACCTCGCCGAACATATAGAAGTCTTCTCCGCCCGTCTTTTTGAATGCAGGCATAAAAACAGAGTTGAATGTAAGACGGGAGATATGCTTTACAGTATCAACACGGAAACCGTCAACACCCATCTCAATATACTTGTTGTAGCAGTCGATAAGGTAATTGTAAACCTTCGGATTTTCTGTTTCAAGGTCGAAACAGTCATCAGCGATTGTCTTGTTCTGAGCGGAATAGTTATCCCAGTCGGAACCGCCGCAGAAACCGTTGTGGTGATAGATGTTGTCTGGGTCTTTACTTGCACCTGACGGCATTACATAGTCACTGCGTCCGCCGCCGTAAACGGGGTCATCAATTTGCAGAAGATTTTTTTCGCCCCAGTTACAGGTATGGTTCAAAACAACATCCTGAATAATCTTCATACCCTTTGCGTGACAAGCGTCGATAAGGTCCTGATATGTAACTCCGTTTGATTCATATCTGTAATCAACGGCACTGAAATCGTAAGCGTGATAACCATGATAGTCATAGCCGGAATCATTCTGAACAACAGGCGTAATCCAAATTGCTGTAAATCCAAGAGCTTTAATGTAATCGAGTTTGTCGATAAGTCCCTTGAAATCACCACGCCATGACGGGTCATCTTCGGGGTTGTGAGCCTTATTATCATCTTCTGATGTACGGGCATTGTTGCTCGGGTCACCGTCATAGAATCTTGTGGTAATCAAAAAATAAATGGATTCATCACGGAAATCCGTACGGGAATTTGCGAAAATAACGCCTCTTTCCGCATTGGAAAGTATATCTGCTGCCGCTTCGGCTTTTGGTGCATTATAAAACGCACCAACACCTGTTGCAACAACAGAAAGGGATAAAGTTGCGGATAAAACACGCTTCAAAACCGCAGGGGTACTATGTCTTTTCTGTGTGCGAGAATTTTCTAAACCTGAGTGTTTAGCCATAAAATTCTACCAATCCTTTCATCAAATAAATTTTGTCCATTTTCGTGCATGAGCAAAACCACAAGGACAGACAACCTTTCCCCCCTTAATTTATATTTTCTGATTTTCTCATACTGTTCGTTCTTATTTTATAACATGGTCAATAAAATGTAAATAGTTCATAAAATTTCCATTCATGGTCTTTAAGTTTTGTATCCTATTATTTTTTGTGCATTTTTGATATACTTTCTTGAAATTTTATGGATATTATTACCTTGAATTTTTTTAAAAAAGTTATTTTGCCTAAATCATTTTGGAAAATCTTTACTAAAATGACGAAATTTTAAAACAATTAAGTTTGGTTAAATAAACATTTTCTTGAAGTTGGCTTGAATTTTTTTGGTTGTTTTTTTGATAGCGTTAGTTTCACAAGCTTTTATATCATAATAATCGCAATTATGCCTGACAAGCACCTATATTTATTCTTGAAAAAACATAATATAAATTTGGGCTTTTCGTCAAAAAACATATATTTTTATTTTTTGTTCATTTTCAGTTCATCAATCTACCCAAAAAGTTATATATACTTAATATTGTACTTTTATATTTTGTATAAAGGTGAGGTTGATGTAAAAATGTCTGTTTCCTTAGTTCTTGAAGGCGGCGGCACAAGAGGGGCTTATACCTCAGGTGTTCTCGATGTTCTTATGGACAATAATCTTTTTATCCGCCGTACTTATGCCGTTTCGGCAGGAGCTTGCAACGCTCTCAGCTACTTATCGAAACAAAGAGGACGCAATTTCCAGATTTTCTATAATTATGTCAGGGATAAACGCTATATGGGTTATTCCTCTTTCCGAAAAACAGGCTCTATGTTTGGGTTTGATTTTATTTTCGGCGAATTGTCGCATGAACTTTTGCCATTTGATTACAAGGAGTTTTTTAAAACTCAAATGGAACTTTGTGTTGGTACAACCGATTGCCAGACAGGACAGGCTGTTTATTTTGAAAATTCGGATTTTGATGAGAGGTTTATCCCTGTGATTGCCTCATCTTCACTGCCTATGGTTTCCCCTATCGTTGACTTCAACAACAGACAGCTTTTGGACGGGGCTATGGCTGCACCAATTCCGATTGAAAAGGCAATAGCTGACGGCTACACGCACAACATTATTGTTCTGACACAGGACCGTGAATTTATAAAGCCTAATAAGCCTCAACTGCCGTCTTGGATTATGCATACAAAATTCAAGCAATATCCTCAGCTTATTGAAGTCATGCGTAAGCGTGGTGAAGTTTATAACCGTGAACGGCAATTTTGTTTTGAACTTGAAAAACAGGGAAAAGCCATTATTATCGCCCCCTCTGCCCCAATTACATTGAAACGCTATGAGCGTGATACCGAAAAACTTAAAGAAGTCTATGATATGGGAGTTGCGGATACCAAAAAAATATTACAAAAAATTCAGTGCTTTATCGCTTTGAACGATTAGACCAAATTACAAAAGCCGTATTGTCCGAACAA
>JBJEQG010000044.1:0-22994 GCA_051881635.1 Acutalibacteraceae bacterium | reverse complement strand
CGCCTACTGCTGTTGCCGCAACGAGAGATAATGCCAATGTTCCGCCGATGATTTTTTTTGTTTTTGCTTTCATGATAAAAGCCTCCTTAAATTTTTTTATTTCAAATTACTTAATAATTAACATGAGTCAAATAAAACAAAAGTTTGCCGAAAGAGTTGAAATATTGTTTTTCATTGAAATCATATCAATATTAAGTAACTGAATTTGAGTTTTCATCGCAGTCTGAGGTTTCTTTCTTTTTCGGCTCTTTACCGAAGAACAGAGAAATTGCAACCAAAGCCGCTATTATAATACACACGATAATTTTACCCTTTAAATCACTTGTCCAGATTATGATATAGCCGAGGTAAGGAATACTGAATGAAACCTTACCTACAACATTATCATAGCTTGTCGGGGCATCGGGCGTGTTATTTGCTATACCCTGTGTAGTTATCTGTTTATTTTCATCGTCTTTGGCTATTACACGATGAGTAACCAGCGTCATATTTTTGTCACGCACAAAGGTTATATCATTGCCTATGTTTATATCCTCATATTCAGTCGGTGTTATTATGAGAAGACTACCGACAGACAGTTCAGGTTCCATAGAGCCTGTCAGCACCGCTTTCATCTCTACGCCGAAGCACAGTTTCAACACAAGCACCGTACATAAAAGAACTGCAAGAATAACTATCAGTACGGTTGATATAACATTTCCTACCTTTCTCAACTTAACCACCCTCTTTTATTGAAATTCTGTAAGAAACGACAAGTTTCTTTTTAAACAAGTCAGAAATGAGGAGTCAGCAACCATTTTGCTGATTTTTAACAGAGAGGTATTTCCTCAGCAAACTTACCTTTTTACCAACTCCGCACTCCAAGCATGCACACATTTAACTACGATGTTGCAACAGATGTTGCTCCCCACGGTGAACCCGTTGCTGTTCCGTTATAGATAATTTTTGGAACTTTGTAGAATGCATTACTGCCTATTGATGTTACGCTATCGGGAATTGTTAAACTTGTTAGGCCTGTACAGTTAAAAAACACCTGGCCACCTATTGATGTTACACTATTGGGAATTGTTACACTTGTCAGGCTTGTACAGTTATAAAATGCACTAAGATCTATTGATGTTACACTATCGGGAATTGTTACACTTGTCAATCCTGTACATTGATAAAATGTACTATGGCTTATTGATGTTACACTATTGGGAATTGTTACACTTGTCAGGCCTGTACAGTTATAAAATGCACTACTGCCTATTGACGTTACGCTATCGGGGATTGTTAATTCTCCTGTCAGGCCTGAACATTGATAAAATGCACCACTTCCTATTGATGTTACACTGTCGGGGATTGTTACACTTATCAGACCTGTACAGTTATAAAATGCCCATTGCCCTATTGATGTTACGCTGTTGGGGATTGTTACACTTGTCAGGCCTGTACAGTTAGAAAAAGCATTATCGTCTATTGATGTTACGCTGTTGGGAATTGTTACACTTGTCAGGCCTGTACAGTAATAAAATGCCTGCACACCTATTGATGTTACGCTGTTGGGAATTGTTACACTTGTTAATTTTTTACAATAAGCAAATGCATAATCGTCTATTGATGTTACGCTGTCAGAAATTGTATATGACAGTTCTGTTTTTCCAGCAGGATATATAATTAATTTCGTTTTATCCTTATTAAATAATATACCGTCCTGTGATGAATAATAATTATTATTTTCATCTACGTTTACACTTGTCAGGCTTGTACAGTTCATAAACGCACTACTGTCTATTGACATTACACTATCGGGAATTGTTACACTTGTCAAGCCTATACAGTTATAAAATGCCATATCACCTATTGACGTTACACTGTTTCCGATTGTTACACTTGTCAGTTTGGTACAGCTATAAAATGCATTATAACCTATTGATGTTACGCTGTCGGGGATTGTTAATTCTCCTGTCAGGCCTGTACATTGATAAAATGCATTACCACCTATTGACGTTACACTGTTTCCGATTGTTACACTTGTCAGTTTGGTACAGCTATAAAATGCATTACTGCCTATTGATGTTACGCTGTCGGGGATTTTCAATTCTCCTGTCAGTCCGTAACAGTTATAAAATGCATAATTGCCTATTGATGTTACGCTGTTTTCGATTGTTAAACTTGTAAGTTTTCTACAGCTATAAAACGCATAATTACCTATTGATGTTACGCTGTCGGGGATTTTCAATTCTCCTGTCAGTCCGTAACAGTTATAAAATGCATTATTACCTATTGATTTTACGCTATTTCCAAGTGTTAAACTTGTCAGTTTGCTACAGCTAGAAAATGCACTATTGCCTATTGTTGTTACACTATAGGGGATTTTCAATTCTCCTGTCAGGCCTGTACATCCATAAAATGCATTATTACCTATTGATTTTATGCTATTTCCAAGTATTAAACTTGTCAGTTTGCTACAGCTAGAAAATGCATTATTGCCTATTGTTGTTACACTATAGGGGATTTTCAATTCCCCTGTCATTTTTGAACAACCTTCAAATGCGTAATTACCTATTGATGTTACGCTGTTTCCTATTGTTACACTTGTCAGACCTGTACATTTTTGAAATGCATAATCTCCTATTGATGTTACACTGTTGGGGATTTTCAATTCTCCTGTCAGGCCTGTACATCCATAAAATGCATTACTACCTATTGATGTTACGCTGTTTCCTATTGTTACACTTGTCAGACCTGTACATTTATAAAATGTACTAATGCCTATTGATGTTACGCTGTTTCCTATTGTTACACTTGTCAATTTTGTACAGTTAGAAAATGCACTACTGCCTATGGATGTTACGCTGTCGGGAATTGTCAATTTTCCTGTCAGTCCTGTACAGTAGTAAAATGCATCACTACCTATTGATGTTACACTGTTTCCTATTGTTACACTTGTTAGTCCTTTACAGTTATAAAATGCTTTGCTGCCTATTGATGTTACGCTGTTTCCTATTGTTACACTTATTAGACCTGTACGGCCGCTAAATGCATAATTGCCTATTGATGTTACACTGTTGGAAATTATCAATTTTTCAATGTTCTGCACACCATATATATTTTTGCCATAACCTATCGACTGAATTGAAACAACCTTGTATGTTTTATTGTTGTCGGTATAAGTATATTTACCTGTTGTCTGGTTATCTCCGATAGATGTAAGCTCGTTTAAGCCGAGTACACTGGTTGGTATGTTAAGCACCGTAGAACTGCCTGTATAACCTGTAATTGCAACCGTACCGTCATACACTTTGCCGTCCGTATCCGTAAATGAATCAGAGCTTAACAACCTTGTAGTGAACACAGGCGGAAGATTAAAGTATAAATCAAATGAATCCTTAAATGTCCGTCCGCCCTCCGTATATGTCACATACACAGTATATTCGCCGCTTTTTTCCTCATCAAAGATTTGATATGTTACTTCATACTCATCATATTCAAGTTCTTCCTTACTACCGTCATCATAAATCTTATAAACATCAAGATATTGGGCAAGCATTTCCGATGTAATAGAAGTACCGCTTACTGACTTTGGACCATTCCATACGGCTGCGATTGATGTAACCTTGCTTTGAACCTTGATAATATTTGTTATCTGTGATGTGTGGCTTGTCGAGGATTGAATCGTCTTGCTGTTTGTAAATTGTATATGAGCCGGTGTATCGCTATCGAGATTATATGTAGGTTGGCTTTCGCTTTCTACAAGATTACCCGCTAAACTTTCCCATGTTGCATGAGTATAGCGTATGCTGTTGACCTCGCTGACTGTATATGTTCCTGCTTTAAGTCCCGAAAATACAATACTCTGGCTAATATAACCGCTTTCGTCGGCGGCGGAATTCTCGCCGAATGTTACTGTTCGGTAGAATGTACATTTATTGCCGTTGATGTCTGTTCCCTCAACTTTGAATATGAAGGTAGGATTGCCGTGTGCAAATAAAACTTCATTTTTGTAAATGCGTTTTGTTACTTTAAGCTCACATTCCTTTGCAGGATCGGTTACCGTCAGATATTGAGTTTTATTCGCTGTAAGATAGTTGACGGAAAAGCGGATTTTATCCGGATTAAGACCGTAACCCTCTGGAGCGGTTTTTTCAAGGAAGTAATAGCTGCCCCACTCAATATCCGTAACTTCAATCTCACCGTTTTCGTCGCTCGGTTTCAGGTCATCTCTGTAAACACTGCCGTCACTTTTGTAAAGTGTAAATTCCGCACCTTGAAGTTTTAGATTTTCGTTATCCTCTGCGACCTTTGTAAGCACAACCTTGCCCTTTCCTCTGATGTCAAGCACATTGTCAATAATAAGGTCATTTACGGTATCACGGTCTATTGTTATATAATATTTTGTATTATTAAGCTCATAGCCTGTGGGCGACTCAACCTCTTTTAGATAATATTCACCCCAGTACAAACCTTTTATCATGCCGTTCTCAACATACTCATTGTCCTCAAAAATACCCTCGGCATTTGTTGTAAAGGTTATACTGCTTGGCTTGCCTGTTACATCAACCTGAACATCATCACTCTTTCTGAACAGTGCATATTTTGCACCCTTTACATACTGTCCACTGTCATCAGTTTTCTGAATCCAAACTTTTCCCGTAAGTCGGGTATCTGTTGTTTCGACTTGAAGAGCGGCGTTGGTATGATTACCGTCAACTGTAAAGCTAATTTTGTTAGGATTTTTTTCATAACCCTTTGCGGCTATTGTTTCCTTAAAATAGTATGTTCCAAAGGTCAAATCCTCAATATAGATTTTACCGTCGCTGTCAGTCATATATGTTCCGAAAAGATTGTTGTTGCTGTCATAAAGCTGATAGCCTGCACCGTCAAGGGGCTTGTTTTCGGGGTTTTTAGTGCCGTCTTCAAGTGCTTCATATTTTGTGAGTACAACAGAGGCGGGAATCTGTTCATTTTCAACTGTCAGTAAAAGTTCTCCTCCCGCATCGTTTTCCGCTGAAATTTTAAAGTCATACTTTTTATCGGATTTTATATAACCAATGGGTGCTGCCGTTTCAACTAAATAGTAGCTTCCCCATTCCAAGCCGCTTACATTCAGCACACCGTCACTGCCTGTTGTCAGATTTTCTTTTACCATTGTCCCGTCAGACTTATAGATGGCAAATTTTGCTCCTTCCATATTTGCAGAGCTGCTGCGGTCGGAGGTTTTCTTTATTGTTATTTGTCCGTCTTTTCGCTGATTAGGAACTTTTACAGTCAATATCTTACCGGGATTATCGTCTTGAAGTACCGCCATAATCGGTTCTGATGAGGGGACTTCATAACCTTTCGGAGCTGCTGTTTCGATTAAATAATAATTTCCGTATTTCAGGTCGGTAATTTTTGCCATACCACTTGAATCCGTTGTAAGTTCAGACTGTATAACGGTGTCTGTTAAGGGATTAGGTGTATCGCCGTCCTGACGGTAAACATCGAATTTTGCACCTTCCAAACCCATACCGTCTGTTTCGTCAGCTTTGACTATACGAATATCTCCCATAAATGATGTAAGCTGAACGGGAACATTGTTTGAGGGAAGATATACTGATTCTACAAAACTACCCTGATCATTATAGTTATCATAATATATGCGTGAGTTATTTTCGGTGATTTTACCATCAAGGTCACCCAATTCTTTCGGAGATTTCATAATAATCTCAATATAAACATATTTTCCCGCCTGTAAGTCAAAATTTCCGAAATCTGCTGCAATAGATCTAACTTTATCAAGTGTTTCCTTGTCGGTTGTCCATCTTGCATCGTTTTCAAAATCAGGCTTATCTGTGATTTTTTCGGAAGAATAATATATGGTTGGATTTGCTCCATAGGTGTTTATTCCAACAAAATCACCCTGCCACTCGTGTTTCTCACCTTCCTCTAAATTATCGCAGATAATAATATTTTTGGCACTTCCTTCACCTATACTTGCACGGATTTTATATGAATACTCAGTGTCTATATATGTTTTAGATATAGTATCCGTAATATATTGACCATTTTCCATTGACGCATAGGTGTAAATATCCAACAGTTCTGTTTTTGCAAGCTTTGTCAGTTCAAGATTTGAATGTCCCGGATTCCAGATTGTTTCGGTAATCGTACTGCTGAAAGAAGCGGTTTCGGAGATATTTCCGTCCCCGTCTATGTCTTTCCATATACCTCCCTCAACACTGTTGTTGTCCGTTGATGACGCAAACCATTTGCCTTTCTGATCAATAATCATCGCCGCCCTCATCGTCCAGCTGTGAGAAAGTTTATCAAGACTTTCCCATGCTCCGCACATCGGAATATTTACCACTCGTATGCTGCTGGTCTTTACGGGAGAGTCGGAAAAATCAAAATGCATTGCTATATATGTTCTTCCGCTATTTTTATAATTTTTTATGATTTCAAGTGTTGTATGGTTCTTTATATAGCCTGAATTAAGTCCTGCTCCACTAAATGACAGCTTATCTATAAGTTTGTCGGGAGTGCTGTAACGCTCGTTCAGCTGCAAGCCCTCGGGAATTATGGTATAAAGTGAAAATGCACTTAAATCATTTCCTTCCTCAAGGCTTATATTTGCACTTATAGAACCGTTAAAGTTAAAATATTCTCTATCATCAATATTTTTATCCCGGCTCACACTGTTACTTACGGAAAATATATTCGGGATTTCGTGTATATGCAGTCTTGCCTCTCTTTCAATATAACCATGCTGATGATAGCCCTCACCGTCATCGTCAGTTTCATACGCATAAACTTCGTTTTTCATGAAATTGATACACTCACCGTTATTCGTCATTATATCGTCAGCATTTGTATGAAAAACATAATAAATCGATGTTCTTGCACTTATATAAATTTCATCTATTCCATAGTATATGACCTTGATTCCAACAGTATCTTCCGGAACGGATATACTCTGCGAACCTGATGTCAAAAATCCCTGTTGTAATGGTTCAGTATTAAACGCATCATTACCGCTTTGTCTTATAAAAAGCTCAAATCGATACTTATTATCTCTTTGAATTTCAGAGGATACTTTATTTTTATTTTCAATACAGTTATAAGACGGAATAATTACTGATGTAAAGTTATATTCATCGTCACGAAGCCTTCTATATGAACCGTTAACAGTCTGAATCTGCATTTCCTCGTCTAAAAGCTGAATATCATATTTATTGTTTGAAGAGTCACCTAATACCATACTGAAATCAATATCTGTACGGTAATTCGGTGTTCCCTTTTCAAGACTTGTACTTCTTATCGCACCGTACATTCTACAGAGTGAATCCATAGAGTCAATATATGAATTATGCTCTCCATACATAGTTTTTGTTATTGCATATGAGAATTTTCCGTACATCCATTCTTTTAATTCAAAATTACTTAGATTGTATGAACCTTCGCAATTATCAAGAAAATCCTCGTTTTCTTCTTCATAGTACTGACCGTAAAGCTCAACATAGTTTTTAATTTCAGAGTAATCCTCAAACTCGCTGCGTGGATAAGCAACAATTACTGTATTTATACTGTTTGTTTCATAGCACTCATAATCATATCCGTCTATGTTTTGTACTTCTTCTGTTTTTGTCAGACCATTGACAACAGCACCCTTCAAGAAATATAGTTTATATTTTCTCTTATTTGGTTGTAAATCTCTGGCATTTGTCTGCTGACTGGTTTTTATTTTATAATTTATCCATACATAATCGTTATAATTTTCATCTGTTAAGTTAAAAATCGGAATTTGGTACGGATATAATGCCTCTGCTTCCTGCGTCAGAGTAAATGTATCTTTTTTACGGGTTTGCTCATAGCTTATTGTATTACTTACCGCCTCGTCATTATAAGCTGTACGAAGTTTTGCCTGAAATTCCTTTGTGTAATCGTGCTTTGATGTTCTGGAATATATTTCCCAGATAATTTCAAACGAACCCTGAAATGTTGTGTTTTCAGCTATTTCTTTGTTATTTGTGAATGTATATGTATTGTTTGCGGCACTGTAGGTATAGCTCCAATCATAAATTTTGTTTTTTGATGAAACGGAGTCTGCCGCAATGGCTATCTGCGGATTGCTTCCCGAACGCATAGCGTCCTTGAAACCCGGCAGTGTAATAGCTATTTCTCCCGGATTGTATTTTTTACCCACATTTTTACTTTCATAATAAACTCTGAGCCTTATCATTTTATTTTCGGCAATGTCAGAGTTGTAAACATATTTATTTGGGTCAGTTGAACCATTCCAATTCAAAGAAATCTTAAAACCGCTATCATCTGATATAGCCTCCGTAAACCCGGTAAGAAGGCTGCTTATAAAAGTTATTACCAGTAAAACGGATAAAAAACGGTATTTATTTTTTTGGTAGAAATGTTTTGTTTTATACATAACATTCATCTCCTTACTGTTCGTATCTTGACCATACAGTTGAGTATTCATCAGCTGTACAGTCACCTTGTTGTACAGACTCTGCATATATAAGAATATCAAAATCCAACATATCCTGCTCCGTATATTCCGTTCCATCCTCTTTCTGCGTTTTCAGTTTAACTGTTGTAAACAGTGGCGGCGTTTTTTCTCCAACTTGTAAAATATGATTGTAAAGATAATATCTGCTTGATGCATCATATTCCCAGTTTTCTGTATCAATATCAAGAGGCTCACAAAATTCCTCAGCTCTGCTATCGGAAAAATCCACTCTTATACGGACAAAGCAAGGAAGATTGCCCGTATTTTTTACTGACGGTTCTTTTTTAAACTCAATACCGGGAGATAGTTTTTTCGGCGGTTCATAGTCTTCCGTAATCTCCACTGTATTTTCACCAACAATGAATGTATTTACAGAGTTGTCCTGTGCAATAAGGTAAGAGTAGGTGAGCGTAAAAGATGTAGCACATAGAGTGACACACAAAATCAATACAATAATTATTTTGCTTTTGTTTTTCATTTTTATCTCTCCTCATTGCTTATTTACTTTATCTTTGAATAAGCGTCAGTCATTTTCTCTTTTAATGTGTCTCCTGTTTCGTTCAGATAATCGGATTGAATGGCATATGCACTTACGGATATATCAAGTTCGGTGTCTTTTTCAAGCTGTCCCTCTACAATATTCAAAAATTTCACTTTATCAAAAAGATTATTGGTTTCTTCATTTGGTGCAAGCACCTTTTCCGTATATGCATATACATATATTTTATTGTTATTGTCTTCTTGTTGTTTGATAAGCTCCCAGCCTGAATTTACATTATAGCTAAAAAGTTCACTATGTGTGGCTTCCTTAATAATTTCTTTACCATCTTCATCAGTATCGACCGTATGAACAGTTGCACAGGGAATTTTTATTTCTATATAAGCGTATATATTGGTTGCACCTGTATTTTTTACTTTTGGATCTTTCGTAACTTCTTTGCCGGGATAAACTATTCGTTCCTCTCTTGTGAGCTTATCCCATTCTTTTTCGGTAAGATCTATGTTTGCATTTCCGAATGTAAATATGTTCACACGCTTTTCAGTATTTTGGATAAGGAAAGCCAAAACAATACCCATACATATGGAAATAACAATCAGCAATGAAACGACCAAAATGCTTAATTTTTTCTTTTTGCTCAACTTTAACACTCCTTTATATAATTAAAGTAATTCCAAAAATACAAGATAACTGTTTGAATATTCTGTAATGGGATAAACTAAAAGTGTGTTTTATAGTAATCCTTGTATGCTTTGAAAAAATCATCTACATCACAAAATATTGTTAATAGTTCTTATATAAAAATCTGTCCTTTCTTTTGGTTGATTTTTGCTGCATAACTTCATTACACCAAATTCAGGGCAGATTTTCTTCCTTTTACTTCTATTTTTTTATCAAATTCATGCTAATTATAGCATTAAATATCCAATTTGTCAAATATTTCTGAATATAAATATGTCTATTTTAACTAAATATGGCGTATTGATCCAGAAGTTGTTAATAATTTGTTCATTGTCTGTTTAATTTTCTCTTTGGTGTAATTTTCATACACCGTATAATCTTTTCCTTTCTGTTTTTAGGCAATAAAAAAAGCACCTACATTTCTGTAAATGCTTCATTATATTAAAATTCCTGACTTCTATGGAAATCAAAAATTTTATCGTTTTAATTTAACCTGTTATGATAACACAACAAGTTAATTTATGATTATCTTCTTGGGCGGTGCGGCTTATTATCGACATCTTTCAAATAGTCAGGAATTTCTGCCTTTTCAGGTTGAATTTGACTGGGTAATGGTAGATTTAGCAATCGCATAAAATCTTTTTCTGATTCAAATACACGCTCTGATATAAATTCTAAGAATGTAGTATCATCTTTGTGTGCTTTCTCCAACGATTGAATATATGTCGTACGAAGAATAGGCGGTATGATAGCAGGCAAATATCCCTTTTGTATCAAAGCCGTATTCATAGCAAGGCGTGAGATGCGTCCATTTCCGTCTTTAAACGGATGTATAAACACTAACTTTTCGTGGAACAAAGCAGCAAATTCAACAGGATGAAAGTTGTTTCTTTTCTTGTCAGCCCATTGAAAAAGTTTTTCCATTTCGTATGGGATTTTTTCGGTTTCACATACGGGATATCTTGAACCTGTAATAAACACAGAAGTTGTTCTGTATTTACCTGCGTATTCAGCTTCTATATTCTGATAGAACATACGGTGCATAGTACATATATCATCTTCTGTAATTTTGTCTTTATGTAGCAGTGTAAACATAAAATCATAGGCTTTGGCATGACCAAGAGTTTCAAAAGTATCTTTTAACGGTTTCCCCCCTACTGTTAAACCGTCTTCCAACAATATTTTAGTTTCACTTTCTGTTAAAGTATTGCCCTCAATAGCATTTGAAGACCATGTTAAACCAATACGATAATAGTCTTTGACCTGTTGCAACATTTCTTCTCCAAATGGTCTTTTTTTATCAATGCACTTTTTTAACACATCAATATCATTATATGTTCTCATAAAACCACCCTTTATAGATATCTAAATTATTTACTATATTTATCTTATCAAATAATAACTATAATATCAACCTCCGCCTGCTTCTAAAATACAAAGAAACCGAGAGCTATTCCTCGGTTTCTTCTATATAAGTATTATTTTGCGGAAAATTCAAACTTGATTTTTTGCTCCGTTTTGTCCCAAACAAGATAAGCCTCAAAGTCTTTAAGGGCAAAGCACTTAACATTCTTTGCCACTACTTTTACAATTATTATGAACAAGCATATTTATCGAACTCACATTACTTTTAATGTTCAATATGATTGCTTTTTATTCCAAATAAGAAACAGGTTACTCTGAACTTTCGGAAGATTTCATAGCAAAGCACTGAGCCAATAAATGATAAGGACATAATAAGTAAAAATTGTATTAGCACATTAACATTTAATTTTAGAATCCAATATCCCGTTATGACTAATATTGATTGATGAAAAAAGTATAATGGAAAAGCTGATTGAGATAAATATTTCAATAATTTGTTTGTCTTATTCAAAAATCTTTTTCCTAAGCCCAGAAAAGCCAAAATTCCAAACCAGACGAAAATTCGATATTCTATATCCCATAATATTCCGCTTTGCATACCGCTTATTATCAGTAAGCTATGTGCACATAATATCCCCACAAATAAAAAAGTTAGCAGTAAGCAATTTTTTTCTAATAAATCTTGAATTTCATCAATACTAAGCAAGAAAAAGCCTATTAAAAAACAGGCAAAGGCTTCTCCAAAGCTTTTGCCACTGATTTCTAATATTGGAGTCATCAATAATATTATAAGAAATAAAGGTAAAATATGTAGTAATTTAATTTTAGTGCCTGAAATTTTTAATTTTCTTCTATTGAAAAAGGAAATAATCGGAAGAATAATCATTGAAATGATAAACAGATAAAGCATAAACCACATATGAGCAGGTGTGAATCCACCATCATAACCAGTTAAATCGGTAAATCTTGTGAAAAATATTTTATAATGTTCAAAGTAACCACCATTGTAATTATTATGAAATACATCTGCGATATACGACTGCACCGGAATAATAAGAATTATTCCAGCCAAAAACGGTATCAGCAGTTTTTTGAATCGTTCCTTTGCAAATTCTTTAAGACTGCGTTTTTTTAGTGAGTAAGCTGCGGAAATACCTGCAATCGTAAATAATAAGTTCATCCACCAAGGATAAATTAAGCTCATAGGTAAGGTAAGACAGCTTAAAGAATTGCCGTGGATATAAAATTGTTCTCCCCAAGCATTAAAAATCATTGCTGTATGATACGGAAATAACAATAATATGCAGAAAATTCTCAAATTGTCTATATAGTATTTTCGCATTTTGGCTTATACCTCCAATAATAAACATTTTATAACTTAAAATTATTATACTATAAATGAGCAAAAATAAAAATTTGCACAAAAGAAAAGAAACTCAGAATTCATGACATTGTCCTCCTTTGGTTTATGTGGTTGCCAAACCCACTTTTATTATACCATTGGAGGACTTTTTTGTACACTTCTATCTAAAGATTTTTATTCCACCGTTTCAAGTGGTGGTTTTTTCATGCTAAATCGATACAATAAAAAAGCTAACAGAACAAAACCTGTTAGCTTTTTTTGATGTGCAAAAAGGAACTTATGGCAAGACATGACCGAATTTTTTATTTTATTAAATTTGTGACAAACACTTAATATTTATCATACCAATGTTTTTCCCACCAATGGCCGATATTTCTGCACATATTTTCACAGCGGTATTTAATACTGCGATTCATAACACGAAAAATTCCCCACATTCCTGATTCTACATCCCATCTTAATGAGCCTGAACGATATAAATAGTCACCGGTGATTTCAGAAGCACCGTTTAGAAGTTCAATGTTATAAACACCGCCAACACTAACAGCACCTTGTGCAGAAATTATGGTTGAAAACGGATCATCTGGCTGTGCAAGCCAAGTATGACCGTGCATTACAAAACTTATATTTCTTGGTTTATCGGCAGGCATAAGCAATCTGATAATTACCCTTTCACCTGCATAGGCTTTTAAAATCGGTGTTGCCGGATCGCCGTGAACATTTGAACTAAATATCTTGCTGATAATCGGAATACATTGTAGTCTGTTGAAAAAACGCTCACTGCGGTAGTTATAACCTTTTTCTCCCGTATCCTCATGGTCGGGAGCACCATGTGCACCTTCATTTCCCTGTTCGGTTGTTTTTATCAAATTTCCTTTTTTATCAAGCAATCTGATACCATTGTGTGCAAACAAAACAAATTCCCTGAATGACTTTGTTCCCGGAGCTGTTATTACAGACTGCTCCTCATAGTTTTTCTTTATACTGAAAATATTATGATAATACTTTGCGGCGGGAGGTTCAATAATAATTGCACCAAACAGACCATGATAACGATGATTCCTTAAATCTCCAAACGAGTTAAGCAAACAAGTGCCGTATTCTTTATCTGCATACCACAGATATTTTATACATTCACCCGGTCCGACTGTTTGCTCTGCCTTATTATAACCTACATTGACACCAGACGAGCATATCGGACAGAATTTAAGAAATTGAGGACTTAATGAAACTCTGTTTGACGGCTTGTGGTACATATCCAACGGAACAGAGGGATAGTCGTGATATTTAACCGGTTTGTCAAACATATTATAAAGCGTTACTTCAATCCAATCTCCTGCGTTTGCCCTGAGTATCAGCGGAACAGGATTTCTTTTGCCGCATTTTACATCTTCCGCATATTCAAGAGGAACAAAAACCATGCCTTCTGGGTCGTGGTCACCGTATCGGTTATACTCGATATTGGTTTGTATTGCCGCTATTTCAAACTTGCGAACAACTGCACCTTCGGGCGGACAGACAGGCTTTGGAACAGGTTTGTTTTTATTGCACAATGGAAGCAAATGCTTTTGTCTGCACTTGTATGCTCGGATTATTCCCCACAAGCCAAGCCACAAATCATCTATACCGCCGAAATAATACAGATAATCACCTGCATTGTAATGCTCATCTATTTTAATATTAAATGCCTCTGAAATACCTATGGTCTGTTCCTGCACGATTGGCGACACAGGGTCTGTTATTTCCTTACGCCATGACATTCCGTTTATATTAAATGCGTGCTGTTCTTCGTGGGCCCCGTCAAGCAGTCGAATCACAATCGGGTCTCCCGGATAGGTTTCAAGTATCGGCGTTGCAGGGTCACCGTACTTTTTTGAACTGAAAATATGCGACGGGTCATTCTTCTTATTAAGACGCTCTATCATAGGTTCGCAACGGTAGCTTATTCCCATTACACCCGGGTCATCGGCTGAGCCGGGGTGTTCGGGCGGATTTAAAGGTTTATTATCTTTATCAAATAGTAATGCAAAATCATGAACAAACATTGCAAATTCACGGTACGAACTTCCGTCAGCTCTTTTTATTACAGCATTCGCTCCGCTTGACAGTGGTCTGCCGTTTTTCGGATTGAGGAAAACAGAACCGGCAGGTTCAACAATCAATGCACCGAATAGTCCGTGCTGCTGATGAGAATTTGCAAACAGGTGGTCATGAAAAAATACTGTATTCAGTTCTTCATTGGCATTAAACCGTTCTATCAGGGTTTCATATTTTCTGGCACCTGCAATATTATTCCAACCGTTTGCCGCACCGTCTGATACAATCGTATCAAACTTGACAAGATGAATGTGAAATCCGGCAATATCTGTCAGAGTCTTTAATTGGAACGGTGTTTCTTCAATAAATTCAGGCAAAAAATTCGTCATTCGGATTTCTATACAATCTCCTGCATTTGCACGAATTACAAGTGGCTGGGGTTTGATTTTACCGCTGTTGACTTTTTCAAGATAGTTGTCAAGTGTTCCATGCCGTTCTATTTCCTCTTTCAACACAAAAAATCTGCCCTGAGGGTCATACCAACCATAACGGTTATAAACAATATTGGCTTGTACTATGGCAAGTTCAAACACCTTTACATCTTTGCACTTTTTGCAGGGACAGGTTTCCGAATACAATGCACCTGGAGCAAAATTCGGAACAAAATTCGCAAATTCTTTTAATGTTGGAAAAATTTTATTTTCACCGTTTTTATCTATAATTCCAAAAGGCGGTTGCAGTGGTCTTTCACCAAATTCGCCATTTATGAAATTGGGATATCCTGGATGAAGAAAATCTTTTTCAGGTGGACAAGGTCTGTCCTTCAACGGAATTAACCTTTCTATCGGTGTTCCGTCCGGATATTTTCCCGTGCCGTCTTCAAGCCTGTCAAATATCCTCCAAAGCGTCCACATACCCTCATGAAAATGCGGATAAAGGTGGCAGTGGAATATAGCGTCACCTATCATTTTGGTAAAACTTCCTGCACCGTACAGAATATCAAGTGTATAACATTCCTGAGGGCTGATTGAGATAGAATCAATAATTGTTGATTTTGGGTCATTTGGTTCAAGTTTCCATTGATGATTATGCAAATGGAAAACATGAGTTTCTTTTACGCCACCATGAATAAGCCTTATTTTTGACGGATCTCCAACATAGGCTCTCAAAATGGGCGGTGCGGGGTCACCGTAAGACCATGAACTCATTGAAATATCTTCATCAGTTACCGTATGGTCATGGTCATGTCCAAGAAGCAAACGGTTTCTCATCGGCTCTGAGCGGTAACTTATAGCGGTTGTCCCGTTTGGAAGTCCCGTGTGGGGGTCAATCGGCTGTTCGCCGTCTTTATTTTTGATTTCGAGTTCATCATGGAAAAACACTGCGTATTCACGAAAAGCAAGACTTGCCGGATTATAAATATCGGCAAACAATCCGCTTTCGATTTCTTCTCCTGTTATGGGGTCAAACCATTTTGACTGCGGTTTTTCAATTATAATTGCACCAAATAAGCCGTGAACATTTGTTCCTTCCTCATTACTTCTTGTATCGCCCATATCAGAAAATAAATAAACACCCTCTTTTTCCGCATACCAAGTATAACGGATAAAATCTCTTGTGGTTGTATCGGGATTATATCCTACCTCTGCACCGTCGGAAGTTAAAACATTATATTTCAATCCCTGAACATGGATAGACACTCTTCTGTCAAGTTTGTTATAGAAATTAACCTGTATTTCATCACCAACATTTGCTCTTATGACAAGAGGTTGTACATCTTTATACGGTTGTGGAGGGTTAAGGGCAAAATTTTCTTTTGCTTCACGCTGAATTCTTTCGGAATCCTTTTTCAGCACATACATCATTCCGTTTGGGTCATAATCACCATATTTATTATAAACTATGGGTATAGATATTGCTTCAATATCAAACACTCTGACACAATCTGATTTTGGATAGTCTGATAATTCCGTCATAAATTTATACTCCCTTCATTTATAAATTGAAATATATATTATTTCAATTATTATAATATGATGATTATTTGGATATGTTACAGCCGTTTCATTTAAAATTCCAAAAAATAAAAGCAAAGAAAACTATATTGTTTCTTTGCTTTTATAGTGATTTTTATTATCTCTTTACATTAAATGCATTCATGCCCGAATATACGGCACTGTTCCCCAACTGTTCTTCAATACGGAGCAGTTGATTATACTTCGCAACACGCTCTGTACGGCTCGGTGCACCTGTTTTGATTTGACAAGTGTTCAATGCAACGGCAAGGTCAGCGATTGTTGTATCCTCCGTTTCACCGCTACGGTGTGAAGAAATTGCCGTATAACCCGCTTTGTGTGCCATTTTAATGGCTTCAAGCGTTTCGGAAACAGAACCGATTTGATTTAGCTTAATCAATATGGAATTACCACAGCCAAGTTCGATACCTTTTTTCAATCTTTCTGTGTTTGTTACGAAAAGGTCATCACCGACAAGCTGTACTTTATCACCAAGTTCCTTTGTGAGGAGTTGCCAACCCTCCCAATCTTCTTCATCAAGAGCATCTTCTATTGAAATAATTGGGTATTTCTCAACAAGCTGTTTCCAATGGGCAATCAATTCCTTTGAGGTAAATTTTGTACCTGCTTTTGGTAGAACATATTCTCCTTTTGTACCACTTTTCCATTCGCTTGATGCGGCATCAATAGCTAACATGAAATCCTTGCCCGTAACATAACCCGCTTTTTCAATCGCTTTCAAAATATATTCTATTGCCTCCTCATCACTTGCAAGATTTGGAGCAAAACCGCCTTCGTCACCGACAGAGGTTGCCAAGCCGTTTGCTTTGAGCAATGCCGCCAATGAGTGGAAAACTTCCGCACACCAACGCAATCCCTCTTTGAATGTTGAGGCACCCACAGGCATAATCATAAATTCCTGAACATCAACCGTGTTGGCGGCATGAGCCCCACCGTTCAAAATGTTCATCATTGGTACGGGCAAACGATTACCTGAAATACCACCTAAGAATCTATAAAGCGGCAAATCCAAAGCGTTAGCGGCGGCTCTCGCTGTTGCAATCGAAACTGCCAAAATAGCATTTGCACCTAATTTTGATTTGTCATTTGTACCGTCTGCCTCAATCATCGCTTTATCAATCGCATAAATATCTGAGGAATCCATACCCGTCAAGGTACTGTTAATAATTGTATTGATATTCTCAACCGCTTTTTTGACACCTTTGCCCAAATATCTGGATTTGTCACCGTCCCTCAGTTCCAAAGCCTCAAATTCGCCTGTCGACGCACCGCTTGGTGCCGTACCACGCCCAACCGTACCGTCAATCAATGTGACTTCCGCCTCAACTGTGGGATTGCCCCGTGAGTCAATAATTTCTCTGCCTGTAACCTTTTCAATCTGCAAGTAAGTCATAGTTTAATCTTCTCCTTTTAACAAAGTTAGCGTAAACTAACTTTGCGTATAAAATTTTAGCGAACACATCATTAGTGTTCGCTAATTTTTATTTTGTTATACCATACTTCCAAAACCTGTCAAAAACTATTTTATCTTTAAAGTACGGAGATATTTTTTTGTTTGTTCGTCAATGCGACAGCTCTCAACCGCCTTTTGAATGGTTTTATTATGTATCCATGTGGAAAGGCGTTTCTGTTCCAAATACGGAACCGTAGTTGTGTATTGCTTTGCCAATGCTGTTGCAAAATACCATGCAATCATCATATTGACATAATATTCGTTACTTTGAATTTTTGCGGCACGAACCAGATAATCTTCCGAAAACAAATCGTCCAGATAATACCGCATAAGCATACCCAATCCAAAACGCACTGTATAAGTTTGTGATGAACTGAGCCATAAATCTATTTCTGAAAGCAGCTCTTTTCTATGTTTTCCAAAAACTTTCGGGGAAAGCATATCGCAAGTTGCCCAATTATCGACAAACGGCAAAAAAGTATGGACAGACACTATGGTTGTATTATAATCTTTAACAGACTCCAACAAAAAGGCATGGAGGTTATTTTCTTCATAATAGGTATGCGGCAAATTTTTTAAAAACGATTCAACATCTGTTGTTCGGTTCAATTCTTTCGCATATTTTCGCAAAAGAGGAACACGAACACCAATAATTGTTTTCGGGTCAACTGTCGGCATAAGACGGCTGTGGAATTTTCGATATTCTTCGTCCTGCAATTCAAAAAGGTGCTTTTGAATATCCTGTATCAAGGCCATTCTTTTATAACCTCCAAAGCCTGCTCCAAAACAAATTCCGAAAAAGGACGGTTCGGCGGACAAATACGCACATTCGGATTTTTAAGATAAGACGCCATATTTTCAGTCGGCACAAGAGCTATATCCGCCTGTTCCAACATTGGCACATCAATGCGGCTGTCCCCTGCACAAATCAACATTTCCCCTCCCAAAAGTTCTTTCAGCTTTTGGACGGCTGTTCCTTTGTCAATTTTTGGTGGAAAAAAATAAACCTTTCGCCCCGATGCCTGAACAAACAAATTTGTTTTGCCATAATAACTTTCCGCACAATGCTCACTGTTTACATCATCGGCACAATAGGCAAATACATAACGTTTGTCAACAATACGGCTGCGAATATACAAATCCTGTTCAGACAATTCTGCACAAAGATGTTCCATTTCACTAAAATACGGGGCGACAAGTTTTTCGCTTTCCGTACACCATTGTGCTTGATATTCCTCATTATGCAATAGAATCGCTCCGTTTGTGGTTAATGCATAAGCCGTCTGTGTTGGAAAGTCTATGCGTTGATATTGTTCAACGGAACGGGTGGTTACAGGCACAAGGTATATTTCCTCTGAAAGGCGGCGAAAAAGTTCAATCACTTTCGGTGTCATATAACTTTGCGGTTTGTCTTTGTTGATTTCAACGCAAATATCCTCAGGTGCTTTACGCTTGAAAGAGAAAATTATTGTGTTGTCTAAATCTGTGGCTAAAATTACTTTCTTCATGTCAATTATCTGCCAAGGTGCGAATAATTCCACACGCCCGATAGCATTTCAGCGGATATTCTGCAACCTCTACGCCTTTCTCCTTTGCAAGCTGATATAAATGCCCTAAATGTTCCTCATCGTTTAAGCTATGAACCAACAATTTCCACGGTACACGCCGTAAAAGCACTCTTGTTGCCTCGCCGATACTCGGTTTAACAAAGTTAATATCCTTAATGCCAAAATGTTCGGCAATCTCTTTGACTTCATCTATGCCACTGCCTACGGGTTTTTCATTTCCATACAATACAGGGGCATTAAATGTAAATTCTGCCTCTATTGTATTGATAAATTCATAGGTCAAATCCTTTTCCGCAAGCTCGGCATAAAATGCCGCTCCATGAAAATCATTTTCTCCGATAATATCACTTCGCAAAAATGTACGGCTCAACAAACCCGATACCGTTGAATTAAGACAGGAACTTGCAATCAAAAAATCATCGTATGTTCCGCATTTTTCCGCCAAATGTGCGGGGTCGGACAAAACTGCCAAGCCCGAATTGACCTGCGGATAATCTGCCATTGCCTTTGTCAATTCCCGTTGAATTGCTCCTTTACCTGTCCAACCGTCCACAAATTGAATGTCCTTTGCGGCATGACGGTTTAAAATATATTTCATGGCGTTGGTGTCAATGCCACGCCCACGAATAATAGAAATCGTATAGTGTGCAATATTGGTATTATATTTTCTGTCTATATAGTGTTTAATCAAAACACCGATTGATGTACCTGCACGAGCTAACGAAACCAATACAGCCGTTTTTCCCTTTTCCGCCCAAATTTTCTCCGAAACGGACGCAACCGCCTGTGCCGTAATATTGGCATACAAATTTAAGGCTTTATGATAGGTTTCCAAATATGCCGCTGAGGGTTCATATTCCAATGGCAGCATTTCTGAATAATGCATACCGCTTTGAATACATTTTTCCCTTTCTTCTGTGGGAAGCGGCGTTACCAAACCTGTAATGTCCTTTAAAAGTATTGTCACATCTTCGGGTTTATAAGAACTGAACATAAAGCCCTCCTTTATCGACCTATGTTAATTAAAAAGATTTTGCCGCAGTTATGTTTCTTCAAAACGGCGGTTAAATTACGGATTGCCGCTGTATCGTTTTGTCTTATATCCGTAACAATCAGTACGACATCATACTTTGCCAAATCATAAATAAAGGTTTCACGCCCTGTTTCATAAAAGCTATGAATTTTATAGCCTTCAAAAATCGGATAATTATCTTTTGTACAAATACCGATTGGACTTCTTGTTGTGGCATGACAACGCACTGTATTGGCAACTTTCCGCTTCTCTATCGTTTTACCGAGAACAAGGGCGGGATACATACATTCTTCCGTACCGAGAACCAAAACGCTTTTGCCGTTTATTTCCGACAACAGTTGAAGTGCTTGTTGTGCCATATAATGGCATTGTGTTTTATACATATTTGCAGATACACCAAGTCGGGGATTGGATATATCGATTTGGAGCGGTAAAAGCGTATAATCTTCAATTCCACAGTCTGCGTCAAGAAAATTTTGTGCCGCCTCAACCGCAATATCCGCAACTGCCACTGTATAGTCAACTTCGGGTAACTTGACAAGGTATTCCGCTGTTATATTTGCGGCGGTTAAACGATTTGTATTTTCTTCCGTTAAACGATTAAGAATTGATGCCGCAATCATTTTTTTATCTTGCAAAACGAGATATTGGCGGCGGAGCTGTTCAACAATATTGATTAGGGTTTTCCCTGTGGAAAGCTCATCATCGACAAAGATAATATAGGGTGATTGTTCAAAAAGAACTGTCAAACGGTCGGCACAAAGTTTTTGCTCTACGGCATGGCTATGCTCTTCTGAAAAGAAAATCCAATTTTCAACGCCTTCTATTTCTTCTCTTGTTGTATGTATATAAATACAATCTTCTCCAAAACAGTCGGCAACCGTCGCACCGATTGCCGTTGCTGTTTCTGCAAAACCAATAATCAATTTTGTTTCGGGATACTGACGGTACAGTTTTTGCCCGAGTGCTGTCATCATATTCAAAGCGGCAGTCGGGCTTACGGGAATATGCTTTCCTTGCAGCGGATTGACCAACAAATAAGTCCGTTTGGTATTCTTATAACGCTTTGCAATCCGCAGTGTGTTTTCCTGTGTATAACTCACAACTTCAAACTCCTTTATTGTATTTTGAAATACAAATTTTCTTGGTCAAACAACAAATTCAACGGTTGATTATAAAGAATGTTTATTGTTTTTATGTTTTCCATAAAAGGACGAATACACTCACTTTGTTTATTTGCAAACTGCTCCATTGTCATATCTGTTTTTTGAGTTCTAAATTGATTAAGCCTACTCCCTGTATCTATTAAAGCTCCGTCAACCTGAGATTTATTTATACCTGGTACTTTTGCAACAGCTTTTCCTACCGCTCCGCTGATATTTGCAAGTCCTCCAAGAAAATGGGATTCTACCGAAGATTTAGAAGCATTTTTTAACTGACTATAAGACTTAGCATATAATTCTCGATAATTACAAGAATACTCCTCTAATTTTCGATAAATGCTGTTAAGGTAACCATTAGAAAAATTTTCCAACAACATTACTTCCAAAAATACCGAAAAGCCAAACAAATATAATGCAAGCTGATAATCTTGAAAATCAGATTGTATTGTGTTTAACTTCCCTTTAACATCTTTATCCCAAACAACAAAGCCATGTTTACTTATACTTCTTTCTATTCTTTCCCTATAAAAAGAGATATTTTGTTCGGCGTGTTGTTTTATATCCTCTACCTTAATGTGCATATTAGTTTTATAAGTTTCATTGTTCCAATTATACTTATAATTGTTCAGCACATCTGCCAAAAAGTTTAGATTTCCTTTTAATTCTGCTCTTTTATCCCCTTCTAAAAATTCCAAAATATCTCGTTGAGTTTCTTGAATATCACCTAACTTTTTTTCAATACTCATCAAAGCTGCTGCCATGAATAATATAGACGGATCGATTGGCATAGTGGTGCTAATATTAGTTGGTATATTATTACCTATTTCAAAGAACCTTGCTCTACCACTAAATTTAGCATTTTCTCCAACCATATTTCCCAAAGTACAGCCATCTCTTTCTACCCGCAATACTCCTGTTGCCGTACTCGGTATAACCATTCTATACAGCTTTTCTCCAAAGTTTACAGTCTGTGTAATCGTTCTAAATGGTGTAAGTAGAGATGATAAACCTATTCCCAATGCCGCTATTTCAGCCATTGGAAATTTTTGATATTCCTCTAACTGAGTTCTGTCTGTAAAATCCATTGGACGATACTCAACATTTATCATCTTCTTGATAATTTCATTTTTATCATCATTCATAAAAATCCTCCTAAATTTATAAAATTTATTTTTCCAAAAAAATAGTTTTTCAAAAGGACTATTGCCAGCGGCGGCGAGCCGCTGACAACAAAGCCCTGTCTTTAATTTAAACAAATAGGGGTTTCGATATGGGCAACTTTTTGGGAAGTAATGGCGGGATATGCCC
>JBJEQG010000043.1:0-5027 GCA_051881635.1 Acutalibacteraceae bacterium | reverse complement strand
TTTGGTCGGAGTGACAGGATTCGAACCTGCGGCATCCACATCCCAAATGTGGCGCGCTACCAACTGCGCTACACCCCGTAATACAACTGCTTTTATCGCAACAATAATATTATATGACATTTATTATTATTTGTCAAGTGAAAAAATACCTAATTTCAAATTATCAATATGTGTTTCAGTACCAAATAATTGACAAAACACCGCCTATACAGTTTGATAAGGTTGTATAGACGGTGTTTTTCATTTTTTTAAAAAGGTTATTTGAGGAAACCGTTGATAATTTGTTCTTCGGCTTCTTTTTCGGTAAGACCAAGTGTCATAAGTTTTATAAGCTGTTCACCTGCAATTTTGCCGATAGCCGCCTCGTGGATTAAATTAGCCTCGACATCGTTGGCAGTAAGTTCAGGAATGGCACTGACAAGTGCATGGTCCATGATAATGGCGTCACATTCGGTATGACCTGCACATTTGGTATTACCGTTAATGCGTGAACGGAAAATCTGGTGCGAATTTTCTTTGGCAACGGAACGGGAAACAACATCGGCAGAAGAATTTTCGCCGTTCATATCAACCGTAAAATCGGTTTCGGCAGTTTGTTTTCCGTGTGTTAATATTTTTTCGCTGATTTTAATAGACGCATCTGTCGAAAGTACAGCTTTGGTTTTCCGTAAGGTTGAGTCAATGCCCTTGATTTGGACGGTATCCATTTCCATAGAACCGCCCTCCTCGATATATACAATCGTTGTGGGATTCATCACATTTTCGCCGTTGCCGTCACCCTCACCATAATGTTTTTCTATATATTTAACTTTGGCGTTTTTGCCGATAAAAAAGGTGTGTATGCCGTCATGACGGGATTCGCTTCCTCCGCAGTTATGAATACCACAGCCGGCAATAATCGTAACATCACAGTTTTCACCAATGAAGAAATCATTATAAACAAGGTCTTTCAAACCGGTTTCGCTGATGATAACGGGAATATGGACACTTTCATTTTTGGTGTTGGGTTTAATGATAATGTCAATTCCCGGTTTATCTTCTTTGGGGAGAATTTCGATGTTGGTGGTGCTGTTGCGTCCGAGAGCCGCACCGTTGGAACGGATATTATATGCCCCTGTTGGGATTTCATGCAAATCGGCGATTTGCAGCAAAAGTTCTTTTTGAATTTCGTCCATGCTTTACGCCTCCTTTGATTTCGCATTTAAAACCTTACAGCCCGAAGATACATTCAGCAGTTCGGGGAGAATATCGTCCTTATTGCCGATTTTTTGAATTTGTCCGTCAGCAATAACGATAATTTTATCCGCAATATTCAAAATGCGTTCCTGATGGGAAATAATCATAATACTTCCGCCCTGGCGTTCATGCAGTTTTTCAAAAACCTGAATCAGATTGTTAAAGCTCCATAGGTCGATACCGGCCTCAGGTTCGTCAAAAACGGAAAGTTTTGTGCTTCGTGCCAAAATAGTGGCAATTTCAATTCGTTTCAATTCACCGCCGGACAAACTGCCGTTGACTTCACGGTTGACATAATCTCTCGCACATAAACCGACTTCGGATAAATAATTGCATACTTCCGAAACGGTAAGTTTTTTACCTGCCGCCAATGTAATCAGTTTTTGAACAGTAATGCCTTTAAAACGCACAGGCTGTTGGAAAGCAAAGCTAATGCCTTTTTTGGCTCTTTCGGTAATAGAGGCATTTGTAATATCTTCACCGTCAAGATAAATTTTTCCTTCGGTAGGTGTTTCAATACCGGCGATAATTTTAGCTAATGTAGACTTACCGCCGCCATTTGGACCTGTAATTGCTACAAAGCGTTCATTAACGGTTAAATTTATATTTTTGAGAATATCCGTTCTTTTCCCGTCAGATAATGCGGAAAAAGAAATATTTTCAAGCTGTAACAAATTGATCATTCCTTATATAAAAAATCTTATCTTTCCAAGAAAGATTTGCCTTTTTATTTTAGACCATTTTACCGCTTTTTACAAGTCTATTCGCAAACAATTTTGTATCAAAAAATTGATGTGTAAAAATCAAAACAGATAAGCCAAGAAATTAACAGTCATACAAAGTATAACACCGACAACAGTTGGAAGCAAAAAAGCCAAAACCGTATATTTCAGGCTTTTGGTTTCCTTATAAACTGTAATGCATGAAGTTGAACAGGGAAAATGAAATAATGTAAAAATCAGCATACAGACCGCAGTGACTTGTGTCCAGCCGTGAGCCGTCAAAATTTCAAAGAGCTGTGTGAAACTTTCATATCCTATCATTGTATCAGCAGAAAGATAAATCATCAATGCAATCGGCATAACGATTTCGTTGGCAGGAAATCCAAGCAAAAATGCTGCCAAAATCACGCCGTCCAAGCCCATAATCTGACCAAGTGGATTTAAAAAATCCGTAATATAGCTGATGATACTTTGTGAACCGATTGTAATATTTGCTAAAATCCATATCAAAAGTCCGGCAGGAGCAGCAACAACAACTGCCCTACCCAAAACAAATAATGTTCTGTCTAATAGTGACCGCACAAGCGTTTTAATAATTTGAGGACGGCGATAGGGCGGTAATTCCAAAGAAAATGAGGACGGCTCTCCTTTTAAGATTGTTACAGAAAGGAATTTTGATACCAATAAGCTCATAACAAAACTCAAACACACAATAAAGAGTAATATTCCCGCCGAAAATACCGAAGAAAAGAAAGATGTTCCCGCCAAAAAAATTGTAATAATAGCAATTAAAGTTGGAAATCGTCCGTTGCATGGGACAAAACTGTTTGTCAATATAGCAATTAGGCGTTCCCGTTTGGAGTCTATAATCCGACAGCCAGTAATACCGCATGCATTACAACCGAAACCCATTAGAGTTGTAAGGCTCTGTTTGCCATGTGCGTTAGCACATTGAAACAGACGGTCAGTGTTAAATGCAACACGGGGCAGATAACCCAAATCTTCCAAAAGAGTGAATAACGGAAAGAAAATAGCCATTGGCGGCAGCATAACGGAAACAACCCATGCGACTGTACCATACATACCGTCAATAAGCAAACCGTCAATAAAGTCAGGTACATTCAGAAGTGCCATGAATTCATGAAATTTTATTCCGCACCAATCAAATAAATTGGATAATGCCTGTGAAGGATAATTTGCCCCTATAATTGTGATATAAAAAATAACACCAAACAATAAAAGCATAATGGGGATACCTGTTATTTTTGATGTCAAAATTTTGTCAATCTTGCGGTCACGCTTTTCCCGTTTGTTTTTTTCCGTTGTTACACAGGTTTGATAAATCCGTTCCGCCTCATGCACAAGGCTTTCAACTATGTAATCTTTTAGCTGTTCACGGTCTATACCATAAGATTTTAAGAAAATTAAAGCTCTTTGAATATTTCTTTCCACAGCGGATTGATTTTCCTTTGGAATAAGCGACATAATGTTTTCGCATATTTCTTTGTTGCCCTCCAAAAGTCGGATAGCCGCCCAACGCACAGAAATATTTTGCACAAAATTCGGAATATTTTTTTGTACTATAAGAATTGCTTTTTCAATGACTGATTGTGTGCGTATGCAATCGGTATTTTTTTCTGCATAAATACAATGTGTACAGCTTGAACACTTCACCTGTTCCGAATGGTAGTTAATAATTCTTCCTACGGTTGTTTTATTTTTCGGTTCAATCGCACACAGTGTTTTTTGCAAAAGCTCCAATCCCATACCGGAACGGGCGGCGGTTGGAATAACAGGCACACCCAATTCATCACTCAATTTCTCAAAATCAATATGAATATTCTTTTTTTTTGCTTCGTCTACAAGATTAACACAAACGATAACATTGTTTGATACTTCGAGAATTTGAAGTATCAAATTTAAATTGCGTTCCAAACAGGTGGCATCAACAACAACAGCTACTGCATCAACACCGCCGAAACAAATGCAATCCCTTGCCGCTGCCTCATCAGGTGATGTGGCCATAAGCGAATAAGCTCCCGGAACATCAACCAAAATAAATGTTTTTTCATTATGTTTGCAATAGCCTTGTGCGGTACAAACCGTTTTGCCGCTCCAATTTCCCGTATGCTGTTTCATGCCTGTTAAAGCATTGAATACAGTGCTTTTTCCGACATTTGGGTTGCCAGCCAA
Organism: Acutalibacteraceae bacterium; assembly: GCA_051881635.1. Taxonomy (GTDB): domain Bacteria; phylum Bacillota; class Clostridia; order Oscillospirales; family Acutalibacteraceae; genus JBJEQG01. Next base: position 876 of record JBJEQG010000043.1, on the reverse strand, counting down.
TGCAATAACGGGAATAGGTTGTGTACAATCCGCAAAATTGTTTGTGGTTGTTTGTTCAGTTGTATGAAATGAAGGTTCGATTTCTTCCTTTTCGGAATTTTCGTTATTGTTTCGTTCTGTGGCAGACAAGTCCTTCAAATTTGGACTGTCGGATAATCTTATTCTTTTGTAAAGCTTTTTTGTATCTTCCAAAAAGCAGCCCCCCTCAGAAAAGTTTAAGAAGTAAAGAGGTGCGGGAAAATCCGCAGCACCTCTTTATATATACTAAATTTCAGTTGAAAGCGGCAGTTATACATTATCTGCATAATCATGCCGACAGCCGGTTTTCCCGTCAGCAAAGATTTGTGCTTTTTGTTTCCGTTAATAGAAGAATACGGGCGGCGTCCTTGCGGCGGAGAGCAATTTCCGTACCACGAATAAGATAGGCAATCGGGTTGCCGAGTGGACTTTTCATCAAAGCGGTAATAACTGTCCCCTTGACAATTCCTAAGTCCAACAAACGGCGGCGTTCATTTCCCGTAACATTCAAAGCATAAACCGTACCGCAATTTCCAATTTGCAATTCATCAAGTGTTATTAAGTTCTCATTATTTATGTTGCTGTCCATGTAAATTCCTCTATTCTTATATGATAGGTTCAAAACTGTCCGTTATCAGAATATGATAGTAATGTCCCTGTCGTGCAGAAAGAAAAGTATAAAACAAACAGAAATTTGGGTGTGTAAAAATTAAACGGAAAATTTAATGTAATTTTTGATTGATATGGTTTAAGGATAATGCTATAATAATCGGGAAATTGAAAATTTGGAGGTTGAAATGAAAGAGTTATTGGTTGATTTGAAAGACTACCAAAGTGAGAATACGGTTTTTTATCGTA
>JBJEQG010000042.1:2671-5059 GCA_051881635.1 Acutalibacteraceae bacterium | reverse complement strand
CAAGCATAATTTCCTTAACGGAAACCTTTTTAATTTTTTGAGAATAAATATACATCACCGACTCATAAAGCACAACAAAAGCTACAAAGGAAATTCCCATAGCCACAAAGTCAAAATGATATTCCGGTACACCCTCTATATCTTTGAAAACAACTGAAACCATGATTTTCAAAAGAATATACTGATAGGCTGAACCGATAGCAAAACCAATATAGCCCAATGGACGGTAAACTCCAAGAAGTGCATTACAGCATGCTTTCTGAGAATAGCCGAAAACACGCATAATGGCGATTGTTTTGGTATTGCCTTTAATCACTGTTGTCACTGCCATAAACAAAGTCGTACAGGCTAATATAATTCCGATAATCATAATCGTGATACCCATCATAGTGCTTGCCAATTCGTTCATACTTGCAGACATTTGTGTCATGGCTGAAAAACAAAACGAGGCAAAAATCATGAAAAAAGCAAGAATTTTTTTATCGGACAAAATGTTTCTTTTCAACTCGCTCAAAAAGGAAGTTTCTGCTGTGACAGTTTTTCGTTTTTTGGATTTAGAAATCATTTGGATATTATCTTTTAACAATTCCAACGGCGGTCGCTTTAATTTATGACAAGCATAGAAAACTGCTAAAAGTGCAAAGGCAACTGTCGGCAAAAGCACAAGACAGGCAAACAATGAGAAATGAAAGTTTATGCTGATTTCAGGGAGGATTTTATCCTCATTCTGTACTTCATAAAAAGACGGCATCATCAAAAACGCTCCGCCAAAGCCGACACACGCTCCAAAAAACACACTCAATCCAAAACCCCAAAAGTCTTTTGCAATTCTTATATTGGAATAGCCCAACGCCTTTAAAATGCCAATTTCTTTTTTGTGTGTATCAATATAATGCTTAATATAGAAAAACAGCATAATTACAGATGTAATTAAAAGACAGCCGCCGCTAATGGCACTGACAACTTTTGCTGTTGCTATTTGTGCATCATAAAATTTTCGGACAGGCTCGACGGTAATTTTGTCCCCAATGGCACTCAGGTCAATATGATAGTTGAGGAACAGTGTACATACAAAAATGGCACAAACCACAATAATCGTAATTCCCAAAGCGTCTTTCAGTTTTATTTTCATAACCTCACCACCCAATCTCATACGCACTCTTTTGGACGGTATTTGTATATGTTTTTGATATTTCTCCGCTGTTCATAACAATAACAGTGTTCGCCATTTCCGCTATGTTTTGGTTATGTGTAATCATAATAACCGTAAAACCGTATGCCTTATGCAGTTTACAGATATAATCCAAAACCTGCCGCCCTGTTTTTTCGTCCAACGCTCCCGTCGGTTCATCAAGAAACAAGACCTTTGGCTTTTTGGCTAAGGCTCTTGCAACCGCAACACGCTGTTGTTCACCGCCCGATAATTGGCTCGGAAATTTATACAGTTTTTCTTTTAAACCAACCGCCTCAATAATCTCTTTATAATCTTTATTGCCTGCCAAGTCCGCACCCATTTTTACATTCTTATCCACATTCATATTAGGCAAAAGATAATATTGCTGAAATATGAAACCGATATAATCTTTTCTGAATGTTGTCAATTCATTGTCAGAAAACTCCGTAATATCTGTTTTGTCATAGAGAACACTACCGCTGTCGGGGTGTTCCAAGCCCGATATGATATTCAAAAAAGTGGACTTTCCCGAACCGGACGCTCCCAAAATAACGGTAAAACTTTTGTCCTCGATATTGACGGAAATATCCTTTAAAATTTCCGAATAGTTCTCGCCCTTGCCGTATGATTTTTTGATGTTTTTAACTTCAATCATTTTTCATTCCCTTTCATTTGTTTTAAAAGACTTAAACATACTTCACTCATCATTTTTCCGATTTCTTCACCCGTAAACTGACACATTCGTGTTGTGCATAGAACCGCAATACCATGCGTATAAATCCATAAATGCCGATACAGGTTATATGCTGTCGGACGGTCAAGACCATATTCCTCTTGAATGGATAAAAGAATTTCCTCATAGTTGCTGTCTATCAAAGGCAAAACACCTGTTACACTTGGAAGATTATCCTGTTCCTGCATAAACAAAAGCTGAAAAAGTTTTGGCTCTTTCATCGCAAAGGTAATATACTGTTCCCCAACACATTTGAATTTTGATTTTTGGGATAATCCTTTCCGAATATAGGTATTATATAGCTCCCTTGCGGCGTTCATGACTTCGCTTTGTACTTCGTCCATACTTTGAAATACCGTAAAAATCGGACGGGACGAACTGTTCAATTTCATGCCCAATGCTCTGGCGGTTAATGCTTCAAACCCTTTCTCACGCACGATTGAAAGTGCGGCTGAAATAATTTCTTCTCTTGTAAATTTTG
>JBJEQG010000042.1:0-2571 GCA_051881635.1 Acutalibacteraceae bacterium | reverse complement strand
GCAAAAAGAGCCATAATAAAATATACAGCCTTATCTCCACCAAAAGCAAAACTGATAATCAAACCGATTCCTGTTATTATCAGACATACACTATAAAACGCTAAAAGGAACGGAATTAACGGCAGCATATCCTGTTCCGAAACATGAAAGACAAAAAGCAGCTGTTTTATTAAAAATAAAATTACATTGATAAACAATGAAAAAATAAAGGACACAATATATTTTGAGATAACAATATGATTAGGGATTATGGGCAAAGCGGCAACTTGTTTATCAAATTTATATCTGGTTTCATTTGTCGAGGTATTTGTGGAATACAAACAACCGATTAAAATTGTCAGCATCGTAAAGAAAAGTGTCCCCTCATTATCTATACAATTTTCCAAAACGGCAACAACCATAAAAATCGCTACATAAATCAAAAAGAACAGGTTATTTTTTAAGACAAAAAATTCCCTTTTCAATGCGGCATTCATCGTGAATCTCTCTCCTTTCTGCCGTTTGACATATATAGAAAAATATCTTCCAAAGTCGCTTTTTCCACCTTAAAACTCTTGGGAACTTTGTGACGGTCAACCAAAGCATGAACACCATAAGGTGTTCTCTTTATTCCGAAAATTGCTGTATTATCCAATTCGTCCAATACCTTTTTATCGCATGAAATCAAACCGTATGTTTCCAAAAGTTTGTCCTTTTCTTCACTGACAAGACAACGACCATTATCCAAAAAGGTGATGTAATCGCAAATTTTTTCCAAATCGCTTACAATATGCGAGGAAAGCAAAACCGAACAATCTTCATTGCGTGTAAAATCGTTAAAAACATCTAAAATTTCATCTCGAACAACAGGGTCTAAACCGCCTGTCGGTTCGTCCAAAACCAATAGTCTTGGTTTATGTGACAATGCTGTGGCAATCGACATCTTCATCTTATTTCCCCGTGATAAGTCACGCACCTTTGTTGTCATTGGCACTTCAAATTGTTTCAGCAATTCAAAAAATTTCCCGCTGTCCCAATTTTTATACAGGGTTGCCATATATTTATCCACCATTTTTGCCTTGTAGCTTTGACACATAAAAAATTCGTCAAATACAATACCGATTTCCTCACGGCAACGGTAAAAATCCTTGTCTGATACATCATGCCCCAAAACCCTGACTGTTCCGCCGTCTGTACGCAAATTGCCGATAATGGCACGAATTGTTGTTGTTTTTCCTGCCCCGTTGCGTCCGACAAGCCCCATAATACAGCCACTTGGCACAGTAAAGGATACATTCTTCAACGCAAAATGGGCATAAGTTTTGCTCATATTTTGAATCTGAATTGCATTCTCCATTATTTATTCCTCCATAAGTGTTTTCACCATTTCCAAAACATCGTCTTTACTCATACCGCATGAATATGACAGCTTAATGATTTCTCCTATATGCTCCTCAATCTTTTTGAGATTTTGTTCTCGGAGTAGTTCGGTTTGAATTTCCGCAACAAAACTGCCTTTGCCCACAACGGTATAAATCAAGCCCTCCCGCTCTAATTCTTCGTATGCCCGTTTTGTGGTAATAACACTAATTCGTAAATCTTTTGCCAGAATGCGGATTGAAGGCAAAGCTGTATTCGGTTGCAGTTGACCGCATATAATACTATCTTTGATTTGTTTGTAAACCTGTTCGTAAATTGGCAAGTCACAGTGATTATCTATAAAGATGTTCAATTTATCACCCCGTGTTCCTTTTGTGCTTACTGTATATATTGATTATATACACTTTGCATATACTTGTCAATGAATTTCTAAAATTTCATTGTGATTGACAAAAACAAACAAATTTGGTATAATAATTATGAATTATAAGTGGGTACCAAAACAGTTACAATAAATTTATAAAAATTTATACAAATATAGAAAAATTTATTATAACGAATACCCTTTGTATCGTGCAAACGGTGCAATAGCTGGTACAAGAGGTTAGAAATAATGTTGATGACCAAGAAGATAAAACTTAATCCGACACCTGAACAGGAAATATTGTTCCGAAAAAGTGCAGGTGTCGCAAGGTGGTCTTACAATTATCTTATCGCAGAGCGTGAAAGAATTTACAAAGAGTATTTAGACAATGGCAAACAAGGAGAAAAGACCATTTCCGAAAGTAGCGTCAGAAAGCAAATAACAGTTTTGAAGAAAACAACACACACTTGGCTGAAAGAAGTCGGTTGTAATGTAATCAAACAGGCTGTTAAAGATGCGGATATAGCTTACAAGCGTTTCTTTGCTATGGGAAATGGCAGACCTAAATTCAAGTCCAAGCGAAAATCCAAACTTTCCTTTTATGTAAACTATGAAAGTCTGTCATGGAAAAATGGTGGTTTTCATGGAGAAAAAATCGGATTTGTAAAAACTTCCGAACCGTTACCAAAAATACCAAAAGGGGAACATTATTCCAATCCAAGAATAAGTTATGACGGAAAGTATTGGTATTTATCGGTCGGATATGAAGTGCCTGACAAACAAGTGAATTTAACAGGCGAAAGTATTGGAATTGATTTAGGAATTAAAGATTTAGCCGTATGTTCTAA
>JBJEQG010000041.1:1943-5077 GCA_051881635.1 Acutalibacteraceae bacterium | reverse complement strand
TAAGGTTGGCACAAAAAAAATCATGGCAAGTTTTGCAAAACTTACAAAAGTATAATCCACAACTTAAACGGGCATTAAGGCTTGCGTTTTCCAAACTTTTGGCAACGGCGGCTTGCCTTCTACCTTCCAACAGTGCTATTGCATGGATTTTGTTTTCGCTGTTCGTATATATTCAAAAGAATAAGAAAACTGACCATAAGAAAGGCGGAAGTGTTTATGAAGAATGAAAGAGATTTCAAACGGTTTTTTGCTGTTATTTTGGCGGCGGCTCTCATGAGCGGTGCATTGACAGCTTGCGGTGGCGGAAACAACCAAAACAACAGTCAAAGCAGTACGGCAAGCAGCAGTATTCCGCAAAATTCCGAACAAAGCACAGCGGAAAGTTCCACAGAAAGCAAGCCTAAGGACGAACCCGCAAAACCGACAAAGATTGATTATGCCAAATTCGGTACAAAGGTTGAGGGAAGTAACGGACTGTATAAACTGAATAAGGATTTCGGTACTTCTGAGGGATTAAATGCTTATGCAGTCGGCGATTATGTTTTGTTTGAGAACTATATACAGAAGTCGGCAGACGGACCATACGATTTACAATTCCGTCTTTACAGTCCCACCGAAAATAAAATTGTTGCCGAAAAAACAATCGTTTTGAACGATTATGCCATGACAACCGTCTATGGCGACAAGATTGTTTTGTGCGATATGACGGATAAGAAAATTTATATCTATAATATCAGTCTTGAACTTTTGGGCAGTGTTCAATTAGGCGAAAACTTTAACAACAGCTTTGCTCTTTCCAAAGATTTGACGAAATTGTACTATCTTGTATGGGACGAGAATTACAATACCAAAAGTACAATTATGGCTATGGATATTTCCGACCTTTCAGCGGACGAACATGAAATAACGGAAATTGAAACCAATATGTCACAGTTATCCATAAATTTGGGTGTGTCGGATAATGCCATTATTATTAACGGTGTTGATAATAACACCTATATGAAAACGCAAAAATATCTTTCCACCGAAAAAAACACATTGACGGATACGGATATTGAAACGACACTTGTCAACCCTATTCAAATCGGGACAGACGGCAATTATATAACCTCCCTCAGCAATGATTGTATCGAGATTGGAAAAATCGGTGGCGAAAAAAGCCGTCTTGACTGTGAATTTACGGAATATTTCTGGAATGATAACAACAATGCCATTATTTTAGGAAATGACGATTACGAAACAAATACCAAAACATACGGTTATTACAGTTTGGTGGACGGTTCAAAGCTGAGTTATATTTCTTTTACGGCATTGGGGTGTATTTCAGTTCCGTTATTTGCTTATAATGCAATGATGATTGTAAAAATTCCGAATGACGGGACACAGGTTGAATTTTATCTTTGGGACTTGAACGAAACGGTGGAAAGTACGGATAAACTGACGGTCACAAAAGTTGATACCAAAAAAGATGTTGTTGTTACGGATTGGGGCAACCTGAAAGAAACGCATGAAAGAGCCGTTGCACTCGGTGAAAAATACGGAGTGCAGATTTGTATCGGCAACGAATGTATCAATCAGGAAGGCTGGGGTTTTCAAGGACCGGTTGTGCTTGACAAGACACGCATTGAAAATGCCTTGGACCAACTTGAAACGGCACTGAAAAGTTATCCTGAGGGATTTATACAACAGCTCCGTTTTAATAATTACAAAAAGATAAAAATATCTTTTGTCACGGCACTGACTTCTGCCGTTGAGGGGACAATTTCCAGTGCGGCTGCTTTTGTGGATTTGCATGACGACTATATAAATGTTGTTTTTGATGTTGACCAGATACGGCCGGCAGATGTCTATCATGAGCTTTCCCATGTTATTGACAGTAAATTGGAATTTGCAAACCAATCCAATCGAATGAGTTACAGTGAAACGGCATGGGAGGCTTTAAATCCGAGCGATTTTAATTACATATCCTATACCGCATACGAAAGTTATACTTCCGATGAATATTATAAATATTTGTATGGCGAGTCCCAATACTTTGTAAATAACTATTCCTTTACGGCACCGACAGAGGACAGAGCCACAATTTTGGAATCCGTCATGGAAGGTGATGTGTTTTGGGACGAGAGTTCCACACAGGAAAGCGGCATTTACAAAAAGTTGAGATTTTATACGAAATGTATCAAAGAAGTTTTTGATATGACGGGTTGGTCAGGCAATACGCTTTTTGAGCAGGTTTTATCCCGTTGAGGCGGTCAGCCGCAAAAATAATTCCCCTAATACAACACCTTTATTTTTAGGTGTCCGTATTAGGGGAATTTTGCTGTTTTGTCAGAAAATTGAATGATGTTAGAAATTACGGTTTAGAAATGTTTTTTTCTTTTTGTAGCTACAACAATGCATATTGCTGTTGATACCATGATAATCAAAATCAATGTAATGGGAGAACTTGAACCTGTATTCATTGAACCGCTGTTGGAGGATTGAGAACTTTGTTCCATAGAGGGTTCAGAGCTTTCCTCAACGGGTTGGGAACTTTCTTCTTCGGACGGTTCAGAGCTTTCCTCAACGGGTTGGGAACTTTCTTCTTTGGACGGTTCATAGCTTTCCTCAACAGGTTGGGAACTTTCTTCTTCGGACGGCTCAGAACTTTCCTCAATAGGTTGGGAACTTTCTTCCTCAGATTTTCCATTGAGGTTAAGCAAACAGAGGTCGCTTTCATTCCAAGCGTAATCCACAGCCGAGATGAATATATTGTCCGATGCAAGATAATCTTTTATATCGGATATATCATAGACAAATTCCGTTGTGCCGTCCTCATATGTTTTATTGGAAATAAGATTTGATTTAGAGAGGGCAAATTCTTCGCCGTCCTCAAATTTACCGCTTTCTTCATTATATACGGCATCATAAAGTGCAAAGCATTGCAGTTTATCATTGTCTTTGGCAATGACTTTAATCAATATTTTGCCGTTTTCGTTATAAGTTGTTGCTTTCACTATTTCGGGGGCGGTATCGTCAACTGTTAATGTATAAGTCAGCGTATGCGTTTTGGTTTTAAGACCGTCAAACCCCAAAACCGTTCCCGAAATTCTGTAAGTATAGGTTTTGCCGTTTTCAAGCTTAGGCATATTGTT
>JBJEQG010000041.1:0-1843 GCA_051881635.1 Acutalibacteraceae bacterium | reverse complement strand
GTATTGTCAAACAAAGGAGCGTCCAGCCAATCACCGTCATAACCCATAAACGGCAATGTCAAACCGGTTTCATTGGGGCTGTTCAGTGTTACAAAGCCTTCAACGAAAAATCCGTTGGTAAAATATGTTTTGTATTCTTCGGAAAAATCTTTGTCAACGCTTAAATTGACGGTAACCTTTTTGCTTTCATGGGCATTGACGGTAATATTTTCATCGCTCCAAGTAACAGTGATATGGTCATCAATATTAACAGGGGTTGTACTGTTGTATGTTTTGCCGTCTTTGAGGATATAACCGTCTGTTTGTACGGTGACGGACGGGGTATAGGTGAGTGTATCAGCAGACATATTGACAATATAGAAATCGAATGAATAAGAGCCGTCCACATTGTCGCCCAATTCGGCTTTGGCTTTTTGCGTACCGTCCGAACTCATGGAAAGATAAGCTTTTGTGTTGAGAGCATTGGCGGCATTAACCATACCCGCACCTTCAACACGGGGGGAATAATAAACCGTATCATTATAGGGTATGGGATTGGCGGTACTCATCATCAGATTTGAAACCAGATTTGTGAGCGTGTCGGTTGAAACGGTGTCAAAATATCCCGTCTTATTTTCCTTAATATACTGTTTGATAATGGCGGCAATACCTGTAATATACGGTGTTGCCATAGAAGTTCCCGAAAAAGCAATATAACCGTTTTCGTTTTTAACATTGGCGGAATAGACATTAGTACCCACAGCGGCAATTTCGGGTTTGAGGTTCAATTCAGGTGTACAGCCGTATGAAGAGTCGGGAGCAATACCGCTTTTCTTTATTTCACCGTAATAACTTTGAACATTTGAGATTGTACCGGTCGGGTGTTCCTCAAAATATGCTTTTGTACTGTAAGGTAGTGCGGCGGCAGGAATGACAACATTGTCGCCAAAGCTGGGAAGAAGTGTTCCAGAAGGGTTGTTGTCAATCGTCAATATACCAATCGCACCGTGACTATAAGCGGTTTGCATTTTGTCGGCAAAAGGGATTATACCTCTGTTTGTGACTACAAATTTGCCACTTACATCTTTGTCCGTATAGTCGCTTTCTTCACCGATACCGCCGATATAGATATATTCGGCACTTTCGGGAGCATTGGCGGCAAAATCATAATTGTTGGCGGAAAAAAAATCAACGGTTGTGTCGTTGATATTCAGGGTTGAAACTATACCGCCGTTATTCAGGGCGTTGGCAACGCTCATTGCTTCTTTTATTACTGACGAATGATGCACTGTTCCGTAGTCAGTGTTTTCAGCATTAACTGGGATATTTTCCACATATCCCATGTATCCGTCGTTTCCGGCGGCACAGGAGAAGACTATACCGTATTCGTTGCCTTTTCTCATGTATTCCGCATATAAATTGTCCATTTCTTCACTGTAACCCTTGCTGTGTCCAAAACTCATGTTTATACAGTCTGCACCGAGAATAATGGAATCGTCAATCGCCTTGACAACAATATTATCATATAATCCTTCAAAATCGTCACTTTCACACTTCATAAGATACAGTTGGGCGTCATAAGCCGCACCGTGAAATTGTTCACTGCCGTCTTTGCCGTTGTTTCCGGCAGCAATACCTGCAACATGAGTGCCATGATCATCGTCAGGACTGTTATAAAGTTCGTTGTCATCATCGGCATAATCATAACCGAAAGGGATTTTTTCGCTGATATACAGCGTGTCGGTTGGGATTGTTTCGTTAATGTTCAGGTCAGCGTTTTCGATTATCGTTTTAATATCCTCCGCACTGTATTTCGGATTTTCGGGTGCGGTTGAAAATGCCTCATGGCTCACCAAAAAGGAGG
>JBJEQG010000040.1:0-5078 GCA_051881635.1 Acutalibacteraceae bacterium | reverse complement strand
AGTGATAACGGAAGTCTTTTTTATATTTAGGTTTTATGGGGCAATATCTCTTATATTATTGTCTTCGGTATCGGAAATACGGTAACAAAGAGTCATCAGGCTATCATTTAGGTGGACATTCTCAACGATAACATCGGGAAACTTGACAGCCAAGTCAAAGTGACTGAAATTCCAATAGTTTTTTATGCCTAAGGCATAAAGGCGGTCGGAAAGCGTATTGGCAGCCCCTTTCGGAACACACAAAATGGCAACATCAACTTTGTTTCGGGTACAAAAATCTTCCAAAGTATCCATATCATCAACGGATATTTCCCGGATTGTCTGACCGACTTTATTTTTATCATTGTCAAAAATACCAATCAGCTTAAAGCCCCTTTTCTCAAAGGACATATGCGTTGCAACCGCCCGTCCCAAGTTACCGGCACCGATAAGGATTGTTTTATAACTGTGGTTTAAGCCCAAAATCAGACCGATTTCCTTATAAAGCTCAAAAACGGCATATCCATATCCCTGCTGTCCAAAACCACCGAAACAGTTTAAGTCTTGACGAATTTGAGATGCCGTTAAACCCATTTTTTCGGACAGTTCTCTTGACGAAATTCGAGTGACACCACGATCCAAAAGTTCACCCAAGAAACGGTGATAGCGTGGCAAACGCCGAATGACGGGTGTGGATATGTTTTCGTATTTATGCAATGAAGAACACCTCCGCTCTCCAAAATCCTACTTTATCATGACTTGGTTTTTACAAACAGACTATTTTTATTATATCATTGTTTTTCGGCATTGTAAAGTGTGATTTCATGAATAAGTATTTTGCAGGAATTTGAGTACGAAAATGCAAATTTTTTTTGTGATTTTCTCGAATATAACAAATAAGGATTGACAAAAAAGGCTTTTTGACGGATAATAGAGGTAAATATTTTCGCTGTGGGCATAATGGTTTTATCTTGCATTTTTGATTTTTCCATTTTGCTTATAGTCAAAAATTAAAGGGGGATTATTAAAATGGGTTATACTCTTGCTCAAAAAATTATCAAGGCACATCTTCTGAGTGGCGATATGTCCGAAATCGGAAGTGAAATCGGTTTGAAAATCGACCAGACCTTAACTCAGGACGCAACAGGCACAATGGCTTATCTTGAATTTGAGGCTATGGGTGTTCCTCGTGTTAAAACCGAAAGAAGTGTTGCTTACATCGACCACAACACCTTACAGACAGGCTTTGAAAATGCCGATGACCACAGATTTATTCAGTCTGTTGCCAAAAAACATGGCATTTACTTCTCCCGTCCCGGTAATGGTATCTGCCACCAGGTTCATCTCGAAAGATTTGGCAAGCCGGGCAAAACCTTAATCGGTTCTGACAGCCATACCCCGACAGGCGGCGGTATCGGTATGCTCGCTATGGGTGCAGGCGGTCTTGATGTTGCCGTAGCTATGGGCGGCGGTGCTTACTACATCAATATGCCGAAAATGGTTCGTGTCAATCTGACAGGCAAATTACAGCCTTGGGTTTCCGCAAAGGATATTATCCTTGAAGTTTTGAAAATTATGTCCGTTAAGGGCGGTGTCGGCAAAATTATCGAATACGGCGGTGAGGGTGTTAAAACTCTGACTGTTCCTGAAAGAGCAACCATTACAAACATGGGTGCGGAATTGGGTGCAACCACTTCCATTTTCCCGTCCGATGAAGTAACAAGAGCCTTTATGGCTGCTCAGGACCGTGAGGCGGATTGGATTGAACTGAAACCCGATGAAGACGCAAAATATGACGAAGTTATTGATATTGACCTCTCCGCACTTGTACCAATGGCTGCCTGTCCGCACAGCCCCGATAATGTTAAAACAATCGAGGAAATCGGTCCGCAAAAAATCGACCAGGTTTGTATCGGTTCATGCACCAACTCCTCTTATCTTGACCTTATGCGTGTAGCCGCTATTTTGAAAGGTAAGACGGTTCACCCAGATGTCAGCCTTGCGATTGCTCCGGGTTCTAAACAGGTTTATAATATGCTTGCCCGCAACGGTGCTTTGGCGGATATTATTGAGGCCGGTGCGAGAATTTTGGAAAGTGCCTGCGGTCCATGTATCGGTATGGGACAATCCCCAAATTCCAAGGGTATTTCCTTGCGTACATTTAACCGTAACTTTGAAGGGCGTTCCGGTACAAGGGACGGTCAAATATATCTTGTCAGCCCTGAAACAGCCGCCGCTTCTGCTTTGGCTGGCGTTTTCTGCGACCCGAGAACACTCGGTGAGCCTGTCAACATTCAGCTTCCCGAAAAATTTGAAATCAACGACAACATGGTTCTTGCCCCTGCTCCCGTTGAGGAAATGGACAGCGTTGAAATTCTGAGAGGTCCGAACATTAAACCTTTCCCGCAAACATCACCGCTTGAAGAAGAAATTAAAGTGCCTTGCTCCTTGAAAGTCGGCGACAACATTACAACTGACCACATCATGCCGGCTGGTGCCAAAATTCTTCCGCTGCGTTCAAATATTCCCGCAATCTCACAACACTGCTTTACCGTATGCGACAAGGATTTCCCGAAAAGAGCTTTGGAATTGGGTGGAAGCATTATTGTCGGCGGTGTCAACTACGGTCAGGGTTCGTCCCGTGAACACGCTGCCCTTGCTCCGCTTTATCTCGGCGTAAAGGCTGTTGTTGTTAAATCCTTTGCAAGAATTCACCGTTCTAACCTGATTAACGCTGGTATCCTTCCGCTGACCTTTGTCAACGAAAGTGATTATGATACCATTTCTGAGGGCAATGTTTTGAAACTCCCCGATATTAAGAAACACTTAATTGATGGTTCTGCTATTGTTTTAATCAACGAAACAACAGGCAAGGAAATTCCGGTTGAGTGTCCGTTGTCCGAGCGTACAAGAGATATTATTCTTGCCGGCGGCTTGCTCAACTACACAAAGGAAAATTCATAATCGCTTTTGCGGTTTTGGATATAAAATTTAAAATTGGAAGGATAGGGTAATCATGGAAAAGATTGAAATGAAAACACCGCTTGTTGAAATGGACGGCGACGAAATGACTCGTGTCATTTGGAAGATGATTAAGGATATTTTAATCACTCCCTATGTTGACTTGAAAACAGAGTATTATGACCTTGGTTTGGAATACCGTGAAAAGACGAAAGACCAGGTTACTATCGACTCTGCAAACGCAACAAAAAAATACGGTGTTGCCGTAAAGTGTGCAACCATTACACCAAACGCCGAGCGTGTTAAGGAATACAACCTGACGCAAATGTGGAAGTCCCCGAACGGCACAATCCGTGCAATGTTGGACGGTACTGTTTTCAGAACACCGATTTTGGTTAAGGGCATTACACCTTTCATTCCGTCTTGGAAAAAACCGATTACAATCGCCCGTCATGCTTATGGCGATGTTTACAAGAACACAGAAATGATTGTTGCGGGCGGTTCAAAAGCTGAGTTGGTCGTTACGGACAAGGACGGCAACGAAACCCGTTCCTTAATTCATGACTTCGATACTGACGGCATTATTCAGGGTTTGCACAACATTGACAAGAGCATTGGCAGCTTTGCGAGAGCTTGCTTTAATTATGCTTTGGATATGAAAAAAGACCTTTGGTTTGCAACAAAGGATACCATTTCCAAAAAGTATGACCACAGATTTAAGGATATTTTCAACGAAATCTTTGAGGCTGAGTACAAAGAGAAGTTTGAGAAAGCCGGTATTACCTACTTCTATACGCTTATTGATGACGCCGTTGCAAGAGTTGTTCGTTCTGAGGGTGGTTATATTTGGGCTTGCAAGAACTATGACGGTGATGTTATGTCCGATATGGTTGCAACCGCATTCGGCTCTTTGGCCATGATGACCTCCGTTTTGGTTTCTCCTGACGGTATCTATGAATATGAGGCGGCTCACGGTACGGTACAGCGTCACTATTACAAGTACCTCAAAGGCGAAACAACATCGACAAACTCTGTTGCAACTTTGTTTGCATGGTCTGGTGCTTTGAGAAAGCGTGGCGAATTGGACGGTTTGGACGCTTTGGTTGATTATGCTGACAAACTCGAAAAAGCAACCATTCAAACGATTGAGGACGGCGTTATGACAGGCGATTTGTACCTCCTTTCCACTTTGGAAAACAAGCAAAAAGTTGATACGGAAACTTTCCTTGTTGAAATCAACAAGAGATTGGCTGCTCTTCTTGCTTAAATTTCAAAATTAACTTTAAAAAACACAGCGGTAAAACCTTTGAATTTTGAGGTTTTACCGCTGTGTTATTTTCTTTAATGGTAAAAATTAAAGTTACAGTCCAATTTCTTAAATATAATCTTCCAGATTATTATTCGGGATTATACGCAGAACTTGTTTCAAGAATCTCAGGCTGATTTTCATCAGGCTGTATGGCGGAATTTTCCGTACAAACAGCATTAGGATTATCGGTTTGGCTATAAGCATAATTTACAATGCTTTGGACATTTTCCGTACCAATATAAAAAGCCTTGCCTGTATCTAAAATATTGGTGGTTATATAACCGTCCTCCGTAACACCTATATAAATATTTTCATATCCCAAAACAGGTATGGAAATTCCAAACTCCACTATCATAACACCAAAGTTATGACTATCAAAATCCTCAATAGCTGTGGCACTGAGGTCTGCAAACAAATGCTCTGCAACTGTCTTTTGTTCATCGTCCGAAAATTCAACCTTCCATTTTTTGTCTTCTTTTTGAAAATACATATTATTAAAATACAAATTTTCATCAAGGGACAAGTCCTCTATAAACTGCTCCAAATTTTCGGGTTGATAGTTCCATGATACATAAGCATAATAGTCTGTGTCACCCTCAAACTGCACCGCCAAAGCACACGCCGTTGAAATTCCTTCAATCGAATACAGTTTTGCCTGTATTTTATATTTAGTGATCATGACATAATTTCTTCCGTCCACAGGATCAGCGATATTACATTCCAAAGTTACATTTTGCCCTAAATCTTTGGAAATCTTTTCTTTGTCTATTTTTTGAACACGGGTACTGTATTTTCCGCCATTCCACGAAAAATTATCATATAATTTAGC
>JBJEQG010000039.1:0-5079 GCA_051881635.1 Acutalibacteraceae bacterium | reverse complement strand
TTATACTTTTGTAAGTTTTGCAAAACTTGCCATGATTTTTTTTGTGCCAACCTTATCAAAGGCAATTTCCAAAAGCATATCTTTACCCATAGGTGTGGCGGTTACAATCATGCCTGTACCAAAAGCCTTATGTTTAACTGTATCGCCAACACGAAAATCGACAGCTTTGGCTGACGGTGCAGACGATACCGCAGAAATGGAACGGCTGGCGGCAATATCATTCTTCCGCTGTGTTTTCGGGGCTGGAATTTCTATATTTGGATTGCGTTGAATTTCACGCTGTTTGTACGCTACCAATTCCTGTGGCAATTCTTTAATAAAGCGTGACGGACGGTTTCTCGAACTGTAACCAAACAAAGTACGATAAGAAGCATTTGTGAGGAACAGGCGTTTTTTGGCTCTTGTAATGCCGACATAGGCAAGGCGGCGTTCTTCCTGCAAATCAGCCTCTGACATAGAGGACTGATAGGACGGGAAAATATTTTCCTCCATACCGGCAATAAACACATACGGAAACTCCAAACCTTTGGCGGAATGAAGTGTCATCATAACAACCTTTTCGCTTTCCTCATTATAGCTGTCAATATCCGTCATAAGGGAAACTTCTTCAAGGAAACCCTGTAAGGTCGCTTCCTCGCCGTTATCCTCCTCATACTTGACAATACTTGACTTCAATTCCTCGATATTTTCAACCGCCACATCGGGCTTTTCGCTCTCTTTGCGGATAAACGGAATATACTCGGTCTTTTCCAAAAGCTTTTCATAAATTTCCGAAATTGACGCACCGTTTTCGTTAATCTTGGAAAGCTCATCAATCAAACGGCAAAACGATGACAGTTTCTCACGGCTCTTTACAAGAGCCTCATATTCTTCATAACGGTGCATTGTTTCAAACATACTTTCACCGAGAAAACTGCTGATTTCAGCAACCTGTGCAATCGTGCGGTCACCGATACCCCGACGGGGAACATTTATAATACGACTTAAACGCACATTGTCGCTTGGATTGCTGATAACATTCAAATAGGCAATCATATCACGGATTTCACGGCGGTCATAGAAACGGTGTCCACCAATGATTTTATACGGAATACCTGAACGCACCAAAACCTGTTCCAATGCCTGTGATTGGGCATTTGTACGATATAAAATTGCCACATCGGAAAAACTGCCGCCATTATGTACAAGCTCAAAAATTTGCTTGGCAATATAATCTCCCTCAGCCCGTTCATTTTCTGCCGTATAACAGATAACTTTTTCGCCAACACCGTTTTCCGTCCAAAGCGTTTTCCCCTTGCGGTTGATATTATTGGCAATAACACCGTTGGCGGCGTCCAAAATCGTCTGTGTGGAACGGTAATTCTGTTCCAAACGAATAACCTGTGCGTCCTCGTATGTTTTTTCAAAGCTGAGGATATTTTCAATCGTTGCCCCACGAAATTTATAGATACTCTGGTCATCATCGCCAACTACACACAAATTTCGATATTTCTTTGCCAAAAGGCTGACAAGCTCATATTGTAGCATATTAGTGTCCTGATATTCGTCCACCATGACATACTGGAAAAGATTGTTGTAATATTCCAAAACATCAGCGTGATTACGGAACAACAGCACTGTGTTTACAATCAAATCATCAAAGTCCATAGCATCGGCGGCTTTTAATTTTTTTTGATAAGATGCATAAACCCGAGCGGTTGAAATTATGATGTTGTCCTGTCCCGCCTCTTTAAGCAGGTCATCAGGCGTTTTCATAGCGTCCTTGCTTTGGGAAATAATTGCCGCTACACGCCTTACAGGGAGAATTTTCTCGTCAATCCGCAGTTCTTTCATGCAGTCTTTTATCAATTTCTTTTGGTCTTCCGTATCGTAAACCGTAAAATGGCTTGTATAGCCCAAACGGTCACCGAAACGGCGTAAAATTCTGGCACAGGACGAATGAAATGTGGACGCCCAAATTTCCTGTCCCATGTCACCTACTTTTTTGCAAATACGCTCTTTAAGTTCATTCGCTGCTTTGTTGGTGAAGGTAATCGCCAAAATGCGGTATGGACGGGCGGCGTTGACGGAAAGACGCTCCGCCAAATCATCAGGCAGTTTCATTTCTCCTTTTGCGGCGGCACGAATAGTATTCATTTCATTCTCGTCAAATGTTCCGTACACCTCAGTGCTGTTGTAGGCGTTACCCCAACGCAAAATATTGGCAATACGGTTAACAAGAACTGTTGTTTTTCCGCTGCCTGCACCCGCAAGAACCAAAAGAGGTCCTTGTGTCGTAAACACCGCCTCTTGTTGGCGGTTGTTCATATTTTTAAACTCCTGTCGGATAATCTGCTGACGGAGGGATATAATTTCTTCCACTGGCTTAACTTCCTCTCATAATCAATAATCAAGTATATTATACCTTATTTTCGCCCTAAAAACAAGTATTGACAAATTATATGTGAATTTTATTCCCTAAACACCTATAATTGTTGTTCTTTTATGTGTTCCGTCTTTATGGAATGAATTTCAAAAATCGGAAATAAACTTTGTAAATTTATTGTGACTTTGGAGCTTTTAAGGTTGAATTTCGGAACATTTCCTCCTGTTTTTGAAGGGGGTGAAATAATGAATATAGACTTGACAACCAAACTTTCATTGTCAGCATTGGGAGCGTTTGCGGTTTTTTGCTTTGACACCTTAGCCGCACCGCTGATTATTTTGGTCATTGTCATGCTTTGCGATTATGCAACAGGTTTGCTGTATGCGTATCTTTCAGGGACAATCAGTTCCAAAGTAGGTTTTCGGGGAATTTTCAAAAAGGTTGGAAGTATTCTTGCGGTCGGTGTAGCGTTTGTGGTTGACTTTCTGCTGTCTGGCGGTCTGTTCGGCGTTAGTACACAAGCTCTCGGATTTACGGCGTTGGTCATTGTGTGGCTCATACTTAACGAATTGATTAGTATTCTTGAAAACCTCAATAAAATCGGTGTACCGTTCCCGAAATTCATGCGTGGACTGCTCAAAAGACTGCATACTGAAACCGAACAAAAGCTATATGACAAGAATAAAATGGAATAAGGCGGTCTAAGTTTGAACGGATATGCCGTAGAACAGTATCCAACAATCAATAACAAAATTAAGGAGGAATTTTTTTGACAGCAAAAAAATCAGGCATTGATGTATCAACATGGCAAGGAGATATTGACTTTGCAAAACTTGATAAAAGCAAAGTGGAATTTGCCCTTTGCCGTGCATCTTTCGGTTGGGAACAAAACCAGAAAGACAACCGCTTTGACCGCAACATAAAAGGCTTTCAGTCCTTGGGTATTCCATGCGGTGCATACCACTACTCTTATGCGACTAATGTGAAAGAAGCCCTTAAAGAGGCTGAATATTTCCTTTCCTGTATAAAAGGCTATAAATTTGAACTGCCTGTTTATTATGATATGGAGGAAAACTCCGTTGCGGCACTCGGAAAAGAAAACTGTACGGAGATTGCAAAAGCCTTTTGTGAAAAGCTGAAATCTGAGGGTTATTTGGTTGGCATATATACAAATCCGAATTGGCTTAAAAATCATCTTGATTATGAACAGCTTAAAGACTATGAATTATGGCTTGCAAGCTGGGGTGTGTCAAAGCCGTCATATTCCTGCGGTATATGGCAATATAATGTGGGAAAAGACGGTTCGATTGCGGGTATTTATGGTGAAATCGACTTGAATTATATGTATATCGACTACCCTGCCATTGTCAAAAAAGTAGGCTATAATGGCTTTACAAGCAAACATAATACCGAAACTATTTCTAGTCCCGTCGGTTCGGATTTAAAAGTTGGTGACAGGGTGATTGTTGAAAAAGCAATTAACTATGATACCAATAAACCTTTTGTTGTATATGACAATGCAAAATATACGCTTATGGAGATTGTGCGTGATAGAGCGGTTATCGGTATCGGCAATGAAGTAACCGCAGCAGTCAACATTAAATACCTAAAAAAATATGAAGAAAACACAACCACGACTGCTTATACAGTCCAAGACGGTGATACATTAAGTGCGATTGCGGCTCGTTATCACACAAGCGTTGTTCAGCTTGTTCTTGACAATAAAATCAAAAATCCCGACCTAATTTATAGTGGTCAAATCCTAAACATAAGAAATTAAATCAGGGGCTTTGTCATTTTGAAATTTGTCTTTTGGAAATAGCTTAAACAATAGTGCATAATCAAAGGGTGATGAGAATGAAGATTAACTGGAAAGTGCGGTTAAAAAATCCCGTATGGTGGCTTCAAGTCGGCATAGCGATTATTACGCCTATTTTGGCATATTTCGGGTTGACGCTTGAAAGCATGAACTCATGGGAAATAGTCGGCGATACGATTTTGAGGGCTATACAAAATCCGTATGTTATTGGGTTAAGCCTTATCAGCTTTATCAACACATTAAACGACCCAACAACCAAAGGTATTTGCGATAGCATTGACGCTATGAAATATGAAAAGCCCAAATAATTTTAACCATTCAGTACAGCAAATGAAAAACGGACTCGGAAAATATTTTTCCAAGTCCGTTTTTATTTTTAAGTAACTTAATAGTTTTCTGGTTCGTACTCGATAATCAAAGTACCATCTTTGGTGTAATAACGCATAACACAGCGTGGGTTAGCGACATTACAATAAACTTTCATCTCATTCTTAACATCTGTAAAAACAGAGGGGTTTTTATCCAACTCAGTTTTAATCAAATCTGCTGCTTCGGATAAGTACTGACTTTCAATATCGTAAGTCAATCTATATTCCAAAACCAAAGTGTCACCCTCTGCAAACACACGACAGGTCGCATCTTCTGATTGTGATTTTGCAACAATCTTTTGAACCTCATCACTGTTAGCATAATCCGCAACCGAACCGAACTTTGCCTGACAGGCCGTCAACATCATAAGCACTGACAGCATCAGCACAGCAACCAAAGAAAAGGACAATTTCTTCTTCATCTTGATTTCTCCTCTAATAATAAAATTTGGTTTATCAAACTGTATTTTATTATAAAAGCTGTCAAAACAAAAATCAATACAAAAAATTGATTTTTTTCAAGTTTA
>JBJEQG010000038.1:19278-23280 GCA_051881635.1 Acutalibacteraceae bacterium | reverse complement strand
ACACCAATAAACCCGAATAAATTTTATTAAAATCGACGCTTTATCATAAACATGAAAAAAGCACTTGCAATTTGCAGAAAATAGTGTTATTATTAGATGTACGCAAGTTAATGTGTAAGGAGGTGTCCTCATGCCGAATATTAAATCAGCTAAGAAGCGTGTTAAAGTTATCGCTACAAAAACAGCAAGAAACAAGGCTTGCAACTCTGCTTTGAAAACTTCTATCAAAAAAGCTCAGTCTGCTGTTGAGAGCAATGCCGCAGATAAGGAGCAATCCGTTCGTGCCGCTATCAAGAAAATTGACCAGGCTGCCGCTAAGGGTATTCTCCACAAAAATACTGCCGCAAGAAAGAAATCCGCTCTTGCCCGCAAACTTAATGCAACTGCATAAGAGAAAGTGGAATAAACTCTTTTCCATAAAAGCAGAACCGCTTAGGTTCTGCTTTTTCTTTTATTTTCATTATTTACGCAAAATGCTCAAAAAATCGCCTTGACTTTTTTCAAAAAATGGTATATTATTACGATAGAGGATTGATATTATTCTTGGAGGTGTTTTTAAATGTCCCAAAAAGGTCTTGGTTGGATTATCGCTATTGTTGGCGGTGTTGCTGCAATTACGGCTGCCGTAACAGCTTTCTTGATTTTCAAGGAAAAGAAAAAGAAAGACGATGAGGAGCTTGAACACTACCTCGACTGCTCTATCCAATAATAACACAAAACGGCTGACACTTTGAGTGTCAGCCGTTTTTTATTGCCCATTTTCCATGAATAACTCCCTATGGGCTATTCGTGGAAAAATATTTCATATCATTAGTAGATAATCGTATTGACAAGATAAAGATAATCCAAAGCATTATTGCTGTTTGAAGATGTAACGATTTTTAAGGATTGAGCGTCCAGCAAAGAAATATTAAAAGGAATTGGATTTGTAAATCGTGTAATGTTATCCTGTGAAAAAACAAGCTCGTCATCAACATATATTTGAATATTCATGCTGGCAACAAGACCTGTCTGGTTGCCGGCGGTAATATAACCACTGATATAAATATAATTTTTGTCGAGAACATACTCAACTTCGGCATTGGCTTTGGTCGTAAAACGGACACAGCCTGTATAAGTACCGCCGTAAGTATCCGTAACCGGCGTTTTGTCTTTGATAACGATACGATTTTTAACGGCAGGTGTCAGTTCATAAAGTTGTTTTGCAGACTGATACAAAATGTCTTGGTACTGCTGAATGGCACTATTGAAAACCTCAGAAGGATATTTTTTGTTGTTCTCCTCCAACAGCCTTAAAGCACCGATATAGTCCTGATTATCCGCCAACATTCGTGCTGAATTGACAACGGAATTTTCGTACTGCTCCATATAGCTTTTAGATTTGGAAGTAAATCGGTCATCAGGAACAAGTTCATTGGCGGCGTTTAAAAGTTCGGCGGCGTCTAAATATTTGCCGTCATTCGCCAAAGAGGACGCTTTATTAAGTGTCTTTGTGATATAATTTTCATTATAGGTTTGAATTTTCCCAATGGTTTCCTCATCGTTTTCATCTAATTTCAAAACCTTGTTCAATGATTTAACGGCATTTTCAAAATCTCCGTCTGTTATGAACTGCTCTGCCTCAGCATAACAGATTTTTTTATATTCAAAAATGGAGGCTTTGATTTGTTCCTGTGCGGTATCATAATTAGCGGTGTCCGCCTCGATAACATTTTTGTATTCTGAAACGGCACTCGGATAATCTCCAATATCATAATATTTCTGAGCATTGACAAAAGCATTGTGCGATTGACGGATTTGAACAATCTCATTACGGAAACCGTCCAAAAATCCGCTCAAAGACTTAATCTCCAACATCTCCAATGCGGTAATTTCGTTGCTGAGGTCACCGTAATCAAGTTTATAACTGATAAAACTTTGTTTTTGCCCGTTAAGGTGGTCTTTGATTTGTTCGCAAAGTTCAGACACTGCCGTATCAGAGCCGGAAATACTGTCATTGTATAAAGTTACGGCGGTTGTATAGTCTTTGTCATTCCATGCGGTCATGAAATTTTGGACGGCACTCGGTCTTGTAACGGCAAAAATAACAACAGAGGCTGTACCAACCAAAATACAGGCGGTGGCTAAAATGATTAAAATGCGTTTCATTTTGGGCGTCAGTGTCAAATTCAGGTGTTTTTTCTTTTCTGAATTTTCAGGAGATACCGTTACGGTTTCCTCGGGCGGAAAAAAGTCCATATAATCTTGCTTAGAGGTATTTTTCTGAGCGTCGGCATAGACAATTTCAGAAGTTTGTGACATATTAAAAGACATTGTCGGAAGGGAACGACCGCCGCAGGGACAGATGATTTGTCCGTCAGGCAAATGCCGCCCGCAAGATTTACAAATCATTTTTTATGCCTCCTTATTTTTACATCAGGTTACTTTACATTATCTACTTATTTTATTTTATCATATATTATATTTAATTTCAATGCGGTTACAAGACTGAGAATACGGTAAAAAAGAATTATTTTGTTGCCACGAAAAAAAGACGGGGAAAATTAAATATGATTTCTCCGTTTTTTTGGACAGGATAGACCTTAACAATCGACTCATAAATATCCTTTTCAAATTCGGCTTTGGTTTCCTCGTCCAAAACCTCCAAATAAGGACGAAGTCCCGTTCCACGATACCATTCCAAAAGCTGTTCATGGGACTGCATACGGTGACAGTAAGTGGTACACCAAATGTTAAAATCCGATGCAGTTTCGGAAAGAATATCATAATATTCATTCGGACGCAATGTATAAAAAATGCGGGGATTCGGAAATTTGGATTTCCACTTTGGGGACGAGGAAACCTGTGTAATGACCTGATGAATCGGCTCATTATAGTTAATCGGCACTTGAACCGCCAAAACACCGTTGGGATTCAAAAGTTTCATAAGTTTCGGAATAAGATTTTTATGGTCGGGAATCCATTGAAGACAGGCATTTGAAAAAACAATATCATAGCTGTGCGGTAAACCTGAAAGGTCTGCTGACGCATCGCAAAGCATAAAATTCAATTCGGGATAATATGTACGGGCGGATTTAATCATTTCCTCCGAATTATCAATTCCCAAAATATCGGCACGGGGAAATTTCTCCGCCAAAACAGCGGTACTGTTACCCGGACCGCAGCCAATATCCAAAATATGCTGCGGATTTTTAAAGGCAATATGGTCTGCCAAATCTATGGCGGGGCGTGTGCGTTCTTCTTTAAATTCAAGGTATTGGTCAGAGTTCCATGTCAACATTTTAATACCTCCCGTATTTAAAAATGTATTTACAGTATATCATAGAGAAAACCTTTTTTCAACAGTGTGAATATGTTGAAAAATCGTATAAAAAATCGCCCACTGCATTTTTATGGTGCAGTGGGCGTATGGTTATTTCAAAAGTTTTTAATATCTGGACCTGGGACGGGGATTATATGTTACAGGTTGATTTTTCTGTTTAATATATTTGAAAGAAGAAACGACAACCAGCAAAACTCCGACAGATATAATAATTATCCCCAGTATCGTACTATTGTTCTGTGGTATTCTTGCGTTTTGGGGATTGTTCGGGTCAACATATACGGTAATCAAATCCCCAACTTTGTAATTATATCTTATCGGTACAAAGCCGACATATACTTTTTTATATGAAATACCTTTATAGTCATATTTCACATAAATATCATCATTTTGAGATCCCCTATTTGACCCGACATGGGTATATGTATTTGTAATATAAGCCTGTACAATATCGGCATTTGCAATAAATTCATCATTTTCACGGTTTTTAGTTTCAGCATTGATATATGAAACCAATCCCACTACAATAAGGATAATAGAACATATAATAGCAGATGCCGGTTGCAGATATTTTCTTTTCCCGAACATGGTATTTTCTCTCCTTTCCAATTTGCAAAGGCGTTTCTAAACACATTTTATTTATATTATTCTTATATAATATATATTATAATATATTTTTG
>JBJEQG010000038.1:9683-19178 GCA_051881635.1 Acutalibacteraceae bacterium | reverse complement strand
TAAACACATTTTATTTATATTATTCTTATATAATATATATTATAATATATTTTTGTTTTTGTCAATAATCCTTTAAAAAACAAGCGGAGGTATTTTTGAATACTTCCGCTTGTTTTTATCCGCCGAAAACTTCGGTATATATCATTTTTCTTTCTGCATATATATGGAGCAAAAGACCGTCCGAAACGGGAAGTCAATTTCCGTTTTGAACCATATTTTGTTTTTGCATAACCAACAAGCTGCAAAGGAGAATGAAAATGATTACTGTTCTGAGCGTAACGGACAAACCGCCCCAAAACATACACGAAAAAATCCGTGCTGTTTTTAAGCCCTGTACCGTTTCGGCAACGCAAATCTCCGAGAAAAATTTTTCGCTCCTCCATATTCGCTATCAACGACATCGGGGCGGTATTCGTTTCAAAAAAATCTATCCTTTGGCTTTGGGAAGTCCAAAAGAAATTATATGTTCTGCCGAACTTGATTTAAGCGGCACGCCCTTTGTGCGTTTTGAAAATCACGAATTGACGGAACGGCTCTTTTTCAATTTTATTCGTTCCATGTTCAAAAATCTGAATTTCAAACCCGAAAACCTGTCTTTGACACTCTATGATTTAGAGGGGAAATTCTCATATTTAGCCGAGTTTTTACTGCAATATGCCGTAGATGTTACGGTTATCACCAATGCCACAGAATTTTATGAAAAAGAGGCTCAAAGATATATGGATAACTTTGGAGCCTCTCTGAGAATACAATCGCAAATCAACGGTTTTGTTCCGTTTTTGATTTCACCCTCCCGTATAGGTCAAACACTGCCGTTGGAACAAAACACTCTGGTCTTTACACCTTATAAGCCCTCTGTCGGTTTAAACGGTTTAGTTTTTGACAAGATGACTGTACAGCCGCCGCCTATTTTTCAACGCCTTAAACCAGATGAAGTTGATAGCTTAACATTTCTTTCGGCATTATACAGCTTGGAATTTTGTCGTGAACTTGGAAAGCTAAAACCAAACGGTTTTGAAATTTGCGGTCAGCCTTATACGCTTGCCCAATGCATTACCTTTTGCCAAAAACATATTCGGTAGTAGAAAGGACTTCTGCCTTTGTCGCCCCACCGCTTTCTTTGGGAAAATTTTTTATACAGCTTTCGGTTGTGTATCGACTAACGCTTTTTCACGCCATTTGCCCGACTTCCAACGCCACATCATGAAAATACCACGACAACATTCATCGGCGGCAATCGCAATCCACATTCCCAAAATACCCATATTGAAAACAACCGCCAACAGATAAGACAATCCGACCGTCAAAATCCATACCGAAAATATGGACACCATAGACGGAAAATAAACATCTCCCGCACCACGCAAACTGTTAATCAAAACCAAATTCGTTGTGCGTCCAAATTCAAGAATTATATTGATAAGAATAATCGTACTGCCAATATCCAAAACTTCGGTGTTGGTTGTAAATATACCCAAAAGCGGATAGCGGAACAAAATTCCCAAAACGCATATACTCATTGACAAAATTAAAGCCACACCATAGGCTTTCCAAACACCTTTGTCTGCTTCATCAAATTTTCCCGCACCGACACGCCGTCCCGTTAAAATTTGGGACGCCTGTCCGATAGATGATGAGAAAATATAGAAAAACATCGTGATATTCTGCACATAGTTACGGGCAATATATTCATTTTCCGTAAGAAAATACAATGCCAATGCGGTCACAACAAGCTGAGAAATATTATAATTAAATGTTTCAAAAGATGCCGGAATACCTACTTTCAAAAGTTTTTTGAGTGTTCCCCAAGGCATCGGCTTCAAATATTTTAAAAAGGATAACTTTTCAACCTTTTTAAAGAATACAATAGTTAAAACAATCAATCCCAAAACACGGCTGACCGTTGTCGCAATCGCAACACCCATAACACCCATGACGGGCATACCGAACAAACCCAGAACCAAAATCAAATCCAGTGCCGTATTCACAATATTTACCATAACAGTGACATACATGGTAATACGGGTATAGCCATGACTGCGAAAAACCGTTGCCATGGAACTGAGCAACGCCTGTCCGAACATAAAACCGCCGACAATCTGCAAATATTCTGAGGCATAATCTAAAATATCGCCATTTGCACCCAAGAGAATAAGAAACGGCTTATGAAAAAAAAGCAGAACCACACTGATAACCAATCCCAGAATAAAATTGACAGCTATGGATACAGCCGCAATCTCAGATGCTTTTTTGCGATTTTCCGCTCCCAAATACTGAGAAATCAAAACGGCACTTGCTCCCGACAATACGCCGAAAACAAGTGTACAGATTCCTGCCACCTGATTGGCGGTGCTTACGGCTGAGGAAGCAACATCATCAAACCGACTCAGGGCAAAAACATCAATAAAGCCCAAGAGCATAAACAAAAGTGTTTCCACAAAAATTGGCCATGCCAAATTAAAAAGTGTCAGTTTCTTTTCCTTCATTTTCTCACCTTTTGTCACTTACCTATAAAATTTTACAGTCTTTTTCCAACATATAATACAGCCACCATACCCGGTCCAACATGAGCCCCGATAACAGGTCCGATATAACCAACAATAATTTTACGGGGGTGAAAACGGGCGGCAATTTCCTTTTTCAAATATTGAGCTTCCTCTATTGCATCGGCATGACCGATAATAACCGTTTGCTCTTGAAGATTAACACCTGTTGTTTCCATTTTTTTGAGCAAAGCCTCAATGGAGTTCTTACGCCCTTTGATTTTTTCTTTTGGAATTAAGCGTCCCTCATCGTCAACATAAATCAAAGGCTTGATTTGGAGTGCCGTACCAACCATAGCTGTGGCAGAGGAAATGCGTCCTCCTCTTTTTAAATATTTAAGGTGGTCAACCGTAAACCAATGACAGATTGTCAAACGGTTTTCCAAAATCCACTTTTGAAGTTCATCAAAGCTCGCACCTTTTTTTCTGCGACAGCCTGCCAAATATGCAAACAAGCCCTCGCCCAATGATGCACAACGGGAATCAATAACCGCTATACGGCGGTCGGGATATTTCTTCATCATTTCATCTGCCGCCAGCAAACCTGATGCATAAGTACCGCTTAATGCGGACGAAAAAGCCAAATAAATAATATCCAAACCCTTTTGCAAATACGGCTCAAAGAAATCACAGAGATTGCTCGGTGTCAGCTGAACGGTTGTCGGCACAGCACCGTCACGCATCATCTGATAGAAATCCTTTGGGGACAATTCCCTATGGTCGGAATAATTTTTGTATGACATTTCACCTATGGTAAAAGTCATTGGCATAACGATAATATCTGCCTCCTGGACAGCGTCTGCCGGCAAATCATTTGTTGAATCCGTAATTAAAACATAATTTGACATGGTTTTTCCTTTCCGAAAATAAAACAATTGGAACTTGCTTTATTCATTTTTTATTTTTCTTTCTTATTTTACAGGATTTATGCACGGTTACGCAATAGGCATATTAACCTGTTTTTGTACAATGGTAACAATTTATTTTTTAACGGCAGAAACGGGGGGCTTTTCATTTTCAAAAAACGCTTTTTCTTTAATGTTATCGTTCTGTCCGTAACCTCCTTTATTGCTTATCTTATTTCCATGGGGTTTCGGATTTATTTATCCGATTGTATCGGCACTGAGGGCATTGGGCTTTACCAACTGATTACAAGTATTTTTGTTTTCTTTGCCACAATAACCACTGCCGGCATGAACCTTACGGCAACCCGTCTTTCAACCGAATTGATTTCAAAAGGGCAATTCGGAAAAGCCCGCCGTTGTGTTGCCCTTTGTGTTCTTCTTTCCGTAACAACCGGTATTGTCGGTGGCGGTTTGCTTTTTTTTGGTGCGGATTTTATTGCCCTGCGGCTTTTGAATGACACCCGAACCGCATTATCCCTCAAAATTTTAGCCCCTGCTTTGCCGTTTATGGCGGTTTCCTCATGCTTTCGGGGATTCTTTTTTGCCCGCCGAAATGCTCTGAAAACATCAAGTGAAAAACTTTTGGAACAGTTCATTGAAATAGGCACTTTCGCTGCGGTTATTACTTTTTTTGCCGGAAAGGATATTGAATATGCCTGTTGCAGTATTTGTATCGGCACGCTTGCCGCTGAAATTCTCTCCTGTTTGTATTCCTTTATTCTGTATCGTTTGGATATTCGTAAAACAAAAAGTGCCTCTGTTCCTGTGCGTTGGTTTCTTAAAAGCACCGCCGAAATTGCCTTGCCTGTCACAGCCAATTCATGTTTGCGGACAGGGCTTTCAGCGGTTGAAAATATCCTCATTCCATTTGGATTAAAAAAGAACGGTTTGAACTATACAAAGGCGTTGTCCGATTATGGTATTATTACGGGCATGGCAATGCCTGTTTTGATGTTTCCGTCTGTATTGATTACACCATTTTCCTCGTTAATTATCCCTGAGGTAGCACAGGCTCACACCAACGGCAAAATTCAATCCATTCGCAATATGACACAAAGTCTGTTTCGTGGTGTTCTGTTCTACTCTCTGCCAATTACGGTAATACTTATGTTTTTTTCCTCGGAATTTGGTCAGGTCATTTACGGCAACACTGAGGTTGGCGTTTATATCGGCATTTTAGCCCCAATTATTCCCTTTGTTTATTTAGACTCGATTACGGACGCAATTCTCAAAGGCATAAACGAACAACTCAGTTATTTAATTTTTAACTTTATTGACTCTGCAATTCGTGTTGTTCTAACCTATGTTCTTTTACCGCTGATTGGCATTAAAGGTGTTATTATCGTTATCTTTGTCAGCGAACTTTTAAACACCGTTATGAGTATTGCCCGACTGCTTAAAGTCACCCAAATAAAATTTATGATTTTTGAGTGGGTTATCAAGCCCATTCTTTTCACTGCTCTGCCATGTGCGTTTATCAAAACTTTGAATTTTCCCACAACGGGCATTTTGGATTTATGTATCCGTATTGCTTTATGTACCGTTTTTTATCTTTTGCTTTTGTTTGCATTTTCCAAACATGATGACAGCCTTAAAATCCTTTTTTCCCAAAAGAAAAAAAGAGAGAACTTATAAACGGTTCTCTCGTTTTACACTATAAACAAAAAGGGCAAAGTCCCTGACTATTGGATTATTAAGCGGTCGCCAATATTCAGTCGGTCGGGGTTTGATAAACCGTTGATGTTGATTAAATTTGGAACGGTCGTGCCGAACCTTTGTGCGATTATATACAGCGTATCTCCCGACTGAACGACATATGTGTTTCCTTCTTCTCCCACGCTTTCTTCCGGTACTTTTTCCTCTTCTTCCTCAATCCAAATACGCAGAACCTGACGGGGATAAATCTTGTCGGGGTCTATAATCCCATTCATACGAACGATTGTATCTATATTTGTGCCGAAACGCTTTGCAATCTTCCAAAGGCTGTCACCCGGCTGTACAACATATCGAATCATCATAGAGCGTCCCTCCTCTATGATATTATATTCTGCAAAAACAAAAATGCCACCAGGCTCTCACGCTCGGTGGCATTTTTAATTAACCCTCGTTTATAACTTCTTTATACAGATTGATATAGTCGTTTGCGGAACGATTCCAACTATTGTCACAGCTCATCGCACGGCGAATGAGAACATTCCAGCCGTCACGCTGCCAATAACCCGCAAGGGCACGGCGAATACAGTTCAACATATCCATTGCATCGTATGTTTTAAATGTAAATCCGTTACCGTCGCCGGCTCCGCTGTCCTGAATGGAATCTCTCAGACCGCCAACTTCACGCACAACCGGAATTGTGCCGTAACGCAAAGCAATCATCTGTGAAAGTCCACACGGCTCAGACTTAGACGGCATAAGAAACAAATCCGCACCGGCATAAATCTTGCGTGACAATTCGGGAACAAAACCGTGACAAGCACTAAATCTGTTGGGGTATCTGTCCTGCATGGAACGGAAGAAACTCTCATACTCCCAATCGCCCGAACCCAAGATAATAAACTGTACATATTCCTCACGCATAATTTGGTCAATCGCTGCCTTTACAAGGTCTAAACCTTTCGGTGCAACCAAACGGGTAACCATTGCAATAATCGGCACTTCGGCGTTTTGCTCCAATCCAAGACGCTCTTGCAGTTTTTGCTTGCAAACCGCCTTGCCCGACAAGTCGTTAATATTATAGTTTGCATAAATATCCGGGTCGGTTTCAGGATTATATCTGTCGGTGTCAATACCGTTAAGAATACCTCGAATTTTCCACGCACGGGCATTCAAAATCGGGTCTAAGCCGTAGCTGAACCATGGGTCACGAATTTCACAAGCATAGCTGGGGCTGACTGTTGTTACACGGTTTGCACTCTCGATTGCACCCTTCATGTAGTTAATACAGCCGTCACAGTCCAAAATGGAACGGGCATGAGGCGGAACACCGATAACATCTTGATAAAGTTCTGAGCCATATTTGCCCTGATATTGAATATTGTGAATTGTAAAAATCGTTTTAATACCTGAGTACCAACCGTTCTGTTTATAGAACACATTGTAATATGTTGGAACCAAAGCGGTCTGCCAATCGTTACAATGAATAATATTTGGTTTGAAATCAATAAACGGCAGCATTTCCAAAACGGCTCTTGAAAAGAATGCGAAGCGTTCCGCATCATCATAATGGCCGTAAATACCTTTGCGTTTAAAGTAATATTCGTTGTCCAGAAAATAGTAGACAACACCGCCCCAACGGGCCTCAAACACACCGCAATATTGATGACGCCATGAAACAGGCACCGAAAAACTTGTCAGAAAACGCATTTGGTCACGCATTTCCTGAGAAATTTCCCCATATAACGGCATAACGATACGACAACCGATTAAGCGTTGACGAAGTGCTTGCGGAAGTGAGCCGGCAACATCTGCCAAACCGCCCGATGCCGCAAAAGGCTGTGCTTCACTTGTTACAAACAAGACTTTCAACTCAAACACCTCCTATGATTATTTGTCAGTTTATACGATACTGCCCTTGCTGATATACACCGGATAGGACGCTAATCCCATCATTGTTCTTTCCGCCTTGACGGTAACATCTTTATCAACAATGACATAGCTGAGGTTCGAGTTTTCTCCGACAACGGTATCGTGCATAATAATGCAGTTCTTTACAACCGCACCCTTACAGATATGTACACCCTTGAACAAAATGCAGTTTTCAACCTCTCCCTCTATAAAGCAGCCGTTGCCGATTAAAGAGTTGACGGCTCTTGAACCCAAGCCGTACTTTGTCGGCATATCGTCCCGAACTTTTGTATAAATCGGACGGTCGGACTGGAAAAGGTCATCACGGACATCTTTGTCGAGCAAAGAAATATTGGCGTTAAAGTAATCATTCATAGATGTGATAACAGGGCAGAAACCCGTAACTTCATAGCCATACATTTTGATATTGTTGTATTCGGCTTGAATAACATCTCTCTTGAAATCGGTTTTGCTCTTGCTGATGCATCTTTCAACCAAAGTAATCAAAAGCTCACGCTTTACGAGCATATTGTTCAGATAATAACGGCAGCTGCCCTCGATTGACGGGTTAATTAAAACATCTTTAATTCTGCCGTCTGACTCAAAAGAGAATACTGTCGGCTCATGCAGATGCGGGGACAAAGTGCCACACTTATAAAGCAGTGTCATATCGGCATTTGTGCGGATATGCTGGTCAAATACAGCCTGATAATCCACATTGTAGATTGTATCACAGTCGGACAAAAGGACATATTCCTCAGTGGACTTTTTCAAAAAATGCATAATGGCATTTAATGATTCCATTCTGTTGGAATATTCAGCGTTACCTGCACCAAACGGCGGAAGAATAAACAAACCGTTGCGGCGTTTGGACAAATCCCACGCTTTACCTGAACCGAGATGGTCCATCAAAGACTGATAATTACGCTTTGTAACAACACCGATTTTATTGATTCCCGAATTTACCATATTGGACAACGGAAAATCAATCATGCGGTATCTGCCACCAAAAGGAACAGAACCCATTGTTCTGTTGGAAGTCAATTCACTGATTAACTCCTCATGAAGATTTGAGAAGATAACACCAACGACATTATTTCCACGCATATTACTTTACCTCCTCAACATCTTCCGCAATCATGGCTTTCGGTGCAACTTTCGCACCCGCACCGACATGGAGATTGTCACCTACAACGGCAACGCCCCAATCGTCTTTGTTTTCTATATCCTCAGGTCTTGCACCGACAACGGCATTCTTACCGATAACCGTATTTTCGGAGATAATCGCATACTGAACAACAGCACCTTCCTCAACAACAACACCCGGCATAAGAATGGAATCCTTAACAACCGCTTTCGGAGAAACTGTTACATTGGAGAATAATACGGAAAAATCAACAGAACCGTGAATATTACAGCCGTCAGCAATCAAAGAGTTCTGAACAACGGCGGAAGTCGATACATAAAGTGGCGGAACAACGGGATTTCTTGAATAAATCTTCCAGCTTTCGTCCGTCAAATCCAACGGCACATTCGGGTCAAGCAAGTCCATGTTGGACTCCCAAAGACTGTCGATTGTACCAACATCTTTCCAATAACCCGAAAATTCATAGGCGAACATTCTCTGACCGTCTTTCAGCATTTTCGGCAAAATGTCTTTACCAAAGTCATTATAGGAATTTTCGTCTGCGGCATCTTCAATCAGGTACTTTCTCAGCTTATCCCAACTGAACACATAAATGCCCATAGACGCTTTTGTGCTTTTCGGAACTTTCGGCTTTTCATCAAATTCATAGATTGAGCCGTCCGGATTGGTATTCAAAATACCGAAACGGGACGCTTCCGACAACGGCACATCAATAACGGCGATTGTGCAATCGGCATTGTTTTCCTTGTGGAAAGCAACCATTTTGGAATAATCCATTTTATAGATATGGTCACCCGAAAGGATAACAACATAATCCGGATTATATCTTTCAATGTAGTTGATGTTCTGATAGATTGCGTTTGCTGTACCCGAATACCAGTCTGCACCGCCGCTCTTTTCATACGGGGAAAGCACCTGTACACCGGCATTCATACCGTCCAAATCCCATGGCTGACCGTTGCCGATGTATTCATTAAGTACCAACGGTTGGTACTGTGTCAAAACACCGACAGCTTCAATACCTGAGTTCACACAGTTTGAAAGCGGAAAGTCGATAATCCTGTACTTGCCTCCGTAGGGGACGGCAGGCTTTGCCAACTTTTTCGTCAGTACCCCAAGACGACTGCCCTGACCGCCCGCCAAGAGCATCGCAACAACTTCTTGCTTTGGATACATTTTATTTCCTCCTTTTAATGCCTGTTAAGCAATCGTAGTTTTCTTTATATATTTAAAGGATTTATGCTCTTTATGATTTTTTGTCTGCCTTTTTATTCTCTGCTTTTTCTGTTTCAACCTTTGGCTCGGCTTTCTTTTCCTCAACCGCTTTGGGTTCGTC
>JBJEQG010000038.1:3225-9583 GCA_051881635.1 Acutalibacteraceae bacterium | reverse complement strand
TCCTCAACCACTTTGGGTTCGTCAGTTTTCGCCTTTACGGTTTCGGTTTTAGGTTTAGCTTTTTTCTCCTCGACCGCTTTGGGTTCGTCCGTTTTTGCCTTTACGGTTTCGGTTTTAGGTTCAGCTTTTTTCTCCTCAACCACTTTGGGTTCGTCAGTTTTCGCCTTTACGGTTTTGGTTTTCGGTTCAGACTTTTTCTCCTCAACCGCTTTAACCTCAACAGCCTTTGCTTTCGGTTCAGTTTTCTTTTTCTTTGTCGGTTTAGGCTCAACAGCTTTTGCCTCTGTCGCCTTAGCAGTAGCCGTTTTCTTTTTCGGTTCAGTTTTTTCCGTTTTCTTGACGGTTGTTTTCTTTTTGGTTGCGGTTTTATCCGTAACTTCTGCCGTTGTTTCAACGAGTTTTTTGGTCTTTTTGGTTTTCTTGCGTACAAGTTTAATATACATAACGGACATCGGCGGCAAAGTCAGTGAAATAGACTGCTCACAGTTATGCAGCGGTTTATCCTCTGCCTTAATTGCCGTACCGTTTGTAATACCTGAACCGCCAAACTCTACGGCGTCCGTATTGAATACTTCGGCATAAACGCCGTCTACGGGAACACCGATACAGTAATTTTCACGGAGAACGGGCTGGAAGTTGCAGACAATAATCAACTCCTTACCCTTTTTGTCAATACGGCGGAAACTGATAACACTTTGTGTATAGTCATCATTAGACAGCCATGAGAAACCCTCCCATGAGAAATCAATTTCCCACAGCGGGCTGTTTTCAAGGTAGAAATGGTTAATGGTTTTGTAGAAGTGCTTTAACTGATTATGTGCGGGATATTCAAGCAACAGCCAATCCAATTCGGAAGCATAGTCCCACTCCTTGAACTGTCCGAACTCTGTTCCCATAAAAATCAATTTCTTTCCGGGGTGAGCCATCATGTAAGCAATAAAGGTTCTTACACCGGCAAACTTTTGTTCATAGTTACCGGGCATTTTATTGATAAGAGAAGCTTTGCCGTGAACAATCTCATCGTGAGAAATCGGCAAAACATAGTTTTCCGAGAAAGCATAGAAAAACGAGAAGGTCAGATTATCGTGATTAAAAGGACGGTAGAGTGGGTCTAATGAAACATAGTGCAGCATATCGTTCATCCAACCCATGTTCCATTTGTAGTTAAAGCCCAAACCGCCTGAATATGTAGGACGGGAAACCATAGGCCACGAAGTGGATTCCTCAGCAATCATCATAATATCAGGATAATTACGGAATGCCGCCTCATTCAGCTTTTGCAGGAATGCAACCGCTTCAAGGTTTTCCTTGCCGCCAAATTTATTCGGTACCCATTCGCCCGCATTACGGCTGTAATCCAAATATAACATAGACGCAACGGCATCAACACGGATACCGTCCACATGATAATAATCAATCCAAAACATTGCACTGGAAATCAAAAAGCTGACAACCTCATTACGACCGTAATCAAAAACAAGCGTACCCCAATCTTTATGTTCACCTTTACGGGGGTCGGCATATTCATAACAAGGTCCGCCGTCAAACCTTGCCAGACCATAGCCATCACGAGGAAAGTGTGCCGGTACCCAGTCAATAATAACGGAAATACCTGCCTGATGACACATATCAACAAACTTCATAAAGTCGTGCGGCTCACCGTAACGGGAAGTTACAGCATAATAACCCGTAACCTGATAGCCCCATGACGCATCGAACGGATATTCCGTCAAAGGCATAAGTTCGATATGTGTATATCCCATATCCTTGACATAAGGAATCAGCTCCTCAGCCAACTTTGTGTATGAGAAAGTATTACCGTCACTGTATTTTCTCCATGAACCCGCATGAACTTCATAGATGTTGACAGGGTGGTCATAATGTGGATTTTTTTCTTTTTGAGCAAACCACTTTTTGTCATGCCACTCGAAACCGTCAATATCGTAAAATACGGACGCATTGTTTGGGCGTGTTTCAAAATGGTACGCATAAGGGTCGGACTTCAACACACAAACATCATCAAAAGTTTCAACGCTGTATTTATAGATTGCATACTGTTTAACGACCTCAGGAACAAAACATTCCCAAACACCACCGTCACTTATACGGTACATCGGATTGGCATCACGGTCCCAACCGTTAAAATCGCCGACAACGGACAAAGTTTTTGCATTTGGTGCCCATGTACGGAAGACCACGCCCTCCTGACCGTCCACAACGGCTTTGTGAGCACCCAGGTATTGATACGCTCTGTAATTTTCGCCGCTATGAAACAATTCAAGCGGTGTGCGTTCATTAGTATCTTTTTTATCAAGTTGCATTTTCACAACGCCTTCTTCCTTGGGTTCTATTACTTTATTATTATAATAGCTTAATTTTCAATAAATTTCAAGTATCTATACGGTTTTTTTTATCTTTTTTACCCAAAATCCCACATAAAATCTTTTTGTTTTTTTGTTATACAGAGCTTATTCTGCTTTTTTCCTTATATTCGCCTCCCATTTTGTAAATAAAGAATAAAAAGTACAAACAATACCTAACGAAACCAAATATTAACATAGTGCCTCTGTCGAAAACAAGAGAAAACAAAGGCACAATGAAATAATACGAACAAAAGTTTTTCAGCCGCCAAACAATGTACTTGTCACTTCATGCATATTTCCGCTCATAACAACATATTTGGCATGAAGTTCGCCTTCGATTGCCGGTGATACCGCCGTATGTATATACAGCGAATCCAAACCGACATTATAAGCTCCCTGAATATCCGAAATATAATCGTTGCCAATCATAATGGATTCTTCACGGTTTAAATTATGCTTTTCCAACAAAGCCTTAAAAAACAGCGGGTCGGGCTTTGCACAGCCACAGTCAGACGAAATAAATATATCATCAAACTTATCGTACAACCCTGCTAAACGAATTTCAGGTTCTGTAAAAACACGCTGGGCATTGGAAAGGAGATAAATTTTGCCGTTATTTTTGCGTATGGTTTC
Source organism: Acutalibacteraceae bacterium (assembly GCA_051881635.1). Lineage (GTDB taxonomy): Bacteria > Bacillota > Clostridia > Oscillospirales > Acutalibacteraceae > JBJEQG01. Next base: position 6,587 of record JBJEQG010000038.1, on the reverse strand, counting down.
AAAGAGTTCATCAACACCGTCATATTTTCTGACATAATCCAGTGACAATGCCCGAAAAGCCATAGCCGTAAAACGAACAAGCTCATTTGAGGCGTCAACACCTTTTTCTTTATACAGTGCCTCAAAAACATTAAAGAGCTGCGGTTCGGGCTTAATGGTATAACTTTGGCTCGGTATGGCTTTTATCTCCTCACGAACCAAACGGGCATACGCTTTTTTTAACTCCGAAGGCTTATAAACCGCACCATGCATGGCAATCAGATTGGAAAAGTTTTTCCAAAGTGATGCTTTGCCCTCGTTTGTGTGAATGTCAACCAATGTTCCGTAAAAATCAAAGATATAATTTTTATACAACAAAATCGCTCCTTTTAATATTCTTTTACTCTTATTGTAATATACAGCTTGAATAAATGCAACAAAAATTATCGTATTATATAGTCACCACTCATGTAAAAACAATGTGTTTTACATGAAAATTACGGTATCTGAATATGTTTTTTCTTGACTTTACAAGAAAATATGCTATAATAGCTTCAATATAATAAATTGGTATATTTTGTAAACAAAATATCATTTTAAGGAGAAAAACACCATGAAAAAGTTTGCCGTTGTCCTTTTTTCCGCCCTTTTAGCCTTGTCCTTTACCGCTTGCGGCGGCTCTGACAAAACACAGGAAAGTTCCGCTCCCTCTGCACCGGCATCTACTGTGTCAACAGACGATGTATCTGAGGCTTCTCCCACTGCTCCGACAGACGAGTCGAAATCGGAAACACCTACTTCTTCAACGGACGAATCAAAACCAACTTCCTCAACAGACGAATCAAAAGATGAAACACTTTTCAAAAAATATGCAGAACTCTCAAAAGGTGATGTTTTATATGCTGACATGATGATGTCAGTAACAATCAGTGGTACAACAACCGAGGTGCCTATGATTATGGCAAGAGATGGCGAAAAGGCATATCTGAAAACCGCAATTATGGGCGAAACTATCTGCTCTCTTTATGACGGTACAAACACTTATATGCTTGACGAAAAAAACAAAATTGCCTACAAAACGAACGGTTCTTCCGTAGATATGGACGACACTTTTGACGATAACTATAAACTGCTTGACTCAGGCACAACGGACTACAACGGTACTTCATGCACATTTGAAAAATATGACATGGACGGCACTGAGAGTACAATGTATTTTGACGCTGACGGCAAACTGATTGCTTTCACATCTTCTGCGAACGCCACAGACGATGAAAAAATTGAATATGTATATACCGTCAACGCTTTTACAAATGAAATTCCCGAAGGATTGCTGGCTGTTCCGAGCGACTACACAATTCAGGAATACAGCACCGATATAACACCTGAACCGACAAACTGATAACCACATAAAAAACGGCGGTCAAAGCCTTAAACTTTGACCGCCGTTTTGTTTTTATTTTACGGTTTGATACTGACGAAAAATGTATTTTCTATATTCAAATCTTATAAAACAATAAGTTATTAACTTGTTCTGTTATGTAAATTTCATCTTCTATTATTTCAAGTTCGTATTCGGCAATAACTTTCTTGTCATATTTATTCAACAAATCGTCAAATCCATAGGCTGTGTTCTTTTTTTTCGGAAATCGAATATGGCTGTCAAAAGAATCCTTTAATTCCAATCCACTTTTCCTGCACATATTCTTCCATTCTTCTGTTGTATAAAATTTGATATGACCATCTTGTTTCAGTTGCATATATGCGTCCACAAATCGCTGTGTATCATTAGCATTTGGTGTCGGATCTGAGATAAAGAAAAGTCCATCTTTTTTCAAAACCCGACTTACTTCCGAAATGCTGAATTGTATTTTCGGAAAATGATGCAAGGCATATCTGGAAATAACCATGTCAAATTCTTCATCGGCAAATGGAAAATCAATTCCGCCATAAGTAACAAAGCTAAGATTATTAAGGTTTTCTTCTTTGGCTTTCGTGCGATTATTTTCCAATGTTTTTTCAACAATATCCAATCCAACAACTTTCACATCAGGATATTGGGTAGCAATAGTAAAAGATAAGTAACCACTGCCCGTACCCAAGTCCAAAATTTTCATATTGGATTTTATCGGGAGAAAATTAAGAATAGCATTTAAATGCTGAATATCCTGTGTCTGTTTATTATAAAAATCACCCGCTGAAAAACTATCTTCAAATTCTTTTTTTGTTATATTGATACTTTCTTCTATGTTCATAACTGTTTCGCTCGCTTTTAAATTTATACTTGTTATTTTCATCAATAAAAATATTATATCATAGCCGTTAATGAATTTAAAGCTTTTTGCAAACACTATGTTTTGTGCCATTTTAACTTTTTCAATCTTTACAGATTGAAGATTTCTTTATCTTCAAACAAAAAACGGCGGTCAAAGTCTGAAACCTTGACTGCCGTTTTGTTTTTTATTTTATGGTTTGATACTGACGAAAAAGCGTATTCTCTATATTCAATTTAACAAGAACCGTAGAAATCGGCAAACCAAGTGCATAACACACAACCAACTCTCCCAAACCGACTGACAATGCCATAGGCAAAAATAGTGCGAAAAATGTTTCAGGTGTCGGTGATGAGTACACGATTGTCAACTCTGCACCAATAATCAAAGCGTTAAAAATAACGGGTGGCAGCGGTGCGAGCCACGGTGCGGATTTAAAGCGGACTTTGCGTACAAGATATGTACATATTGCCGCCAAAAGCGTCGCAGACGAACCGACAATCCAGTCGATAACCCCCAACGGACTTGTGATGTTCGCCAAAAAACAGCCTATGGTTAAGCCCGGAATAGCGGCAGGCGTGAAAATCGGTAAAATCGTCAACGCCTCAGAAATTCTGAACTGTACACTTCCATAGGAAATCGGTGCAAGGAACATTGTCAGCAACGCATAAATTGCCGCAATGACCGCCGCCTCCGTCAAAAAGCGAACGCCCTCTTTGCGTTTTCCATTCATATTCATTTGTCCTCCGTAGTTTTATTTTAGGTCAGGATTTTGCGAACTGACCGAGAGATATTATATAATATCCAACCATGAAATGCAAGAGAATTTTTTATGGATTTTATCAGGTTTTTTCCGAAAAAATACAATGACTTTCATTTGACAAATCACACAAATAAGATTATAATATATGAAATCAATCAGTTTTCCATACTATTGACAATTTAAGGATAAAGGGTCGTGAAAACATGAAAAAGTTTATGGTTGTTCTTTTTTCTGCACTCCTTGCTGTTTCTATGACCGCTTGCGGCGGCTCTAAAAACACTGCACCGGAATCCTCCGTCACTTCACAGGTTTCTTCGGAAAGCACTGTTTCCAATGACGAAAGTTCC
>JBJEQG010000038.1:0-3125 GCA_051881635.1 Acutalibacteraceae bacterium | reverse complement strand
GAAACAGGCAAAGTCGGACCGCTTTTGCAAAAATGCTTTATAGATGTCATGAGTGACGGTAAATTCTATATGGACGCAACGGTAGACGGCAAGTCAAATGGTCAAACATTGAAAAATACACCTGTTATTGTCGCTACGGACGCCAAAAACAACAAGATGTATATGTCAACAAAAAGTTATGGTATGAGTATTGTTATCCTCTCTGACGGGAAAAATTCATATATGCTCTATCCCTCCACGAAAACCGCAGTAAAAATATCTGAGATTTCAACAGAAGGTGCAATGGAAGAAATTAACACAGATAATCTGTTCCTTACGGATACAGGTTCGGAAACCTTTAACGGCAAAAAGTGCCAATACGAAACCTATTATGCTGACGGCGTTACAAGCACATACTATTTCTACAACAATAGCCTTGTAGGCATTGTTATGCAAAGCGATGAAACGGACAAAACATCTTCCAACTACATCAATGTTGTTGTAACTGTCAATGAACTCTCCAACAATGTAGACGACAGTCTGTTTACAGTTCCGAGTGATTACACTATTACCGACTCTACAACTACATCTGGTTATCCTCTTGACAATTAAAAACATTAGTGTTAATATAATGCTGACAATAGAAAATCCGATACATTGATGAGGAGTCTGCTTGTCATATAGACGGACACAGAGATTAAGGGTCATCGGCTGCAAGCCCTTATGATGTCTGACAATCGGGTACCGCCTCGGAGTATTGCGGTGCAAAGGCCTTTGGGCATAAGCCGTAGCGTATGGTCTGCGTTAAAGACCTGAGAAACTTTTTTCTTGCTGAGTGCGAACGGCTGTTCGTAAACAGGGTGGAACCGTGGATATTTATTCGCCCCTGCGTCATAATAAAAGACGCAGAGGCGATTTTTTTGACTTGTAATGTTTCGGAAAACAGATTTAAGGAGGAATTTAAAGTGATTAAAGTTGAATTAAAAGATGGCGTTATCAAAGAGTTTGAAAACGGTACAACAGCCGCCGATGTTGCAAAATCACTCGGTGCCGGTTTGTTTAAATCCGTTTGTGCCTGTAAAGTCAACGGTACGGTATGCGATTTAAGAACCGCTTTGAATGAAGATTGTCAATTAGAATTGCTGACCTTTGATAATGAGGACGGCAAAAAGGCTTTTTGGCACACAACTTCCCATGTTTTGGCACAAGCGGTAAAGAGATTATTCCCCAACGCTAAATTTGCAATCGGTCCTGCAATCGCCAATGGTTTCTATTATGATTTTGATGTAGAAAAGGCTTTCTCTCCCGAAGACCTTGAAAAAATCACCGCTGAAATGAAAAAGATTGTCAAAGAGGGTTTAGCGGTTGAAAAGTTTGAATTGCCGCCAACAGAGGCTTTGGCTTTACTTGAAGAAATGAACGAGCCGTATAAAGTTGAATTGTGCAGGGAGCATACGGACAAAGGCGAACCGATTAGCTTTTATAAACAGGGGGAATTTACAGACCTTTGTGCCGGTCCGCACCTTTTGAATGTTTCTCCGATTAAAGCGATTAAATTAACTTCCTGTACGGGAGCTTATTGGCGTGGCGATGCAAACAAACAACAGCTTTGCCGTATTTACGGTATTTCTTTCCCGAAAGCCTCCGAGTTGGACGCTTACCTGACACAGCTTGAAGAAGCTCAAAAGCGTGACCACAATAAAATCGGACGGGAACTTGAATACTTTACAACCGTTGATTATATCGGACAAGGCTTGCCTATTCTTTTGCCAAAGGGTGCAAGAGTTATTCAGCTTTTGCAAAGATGGGTTGAAGATGTTGAACAGGCTCATGGCTGCCTTTTGACAAAAACACCGCTCCTTGCCAAAAGAGAACTTTATAAAATTTCAGGTCACTGGGACCACTATCTGGACGGTATGTTTATTCTCGGCGACCCGCATGACGAAACAAAAGAATGTTTTGCCCTTCGCCCAATGACCTGCCCGTTCCAATATCAGGTTTATCTGAACAAACAGCGTTCTTACAGAGAATTGCCTATGCGGTTGACCGAAACATCAACGCTGTTCCGCAATGAGGCGAGCGGTGAAATGCACGGTTTAATCCGTGTGCGTCATTTTACCATTTCTGAGGGACACTATATTCTCCGTCCCGACCAGTTGGAGGAGGAGTTCAAGGGCTGTTTGGAATTGGCAAAGTATTTCCTTGAAACCGTCGGCTTGTTGGAAAATTGTACTTTCCGTTTCTCACAGTGGGACCCTGCCAACCCGAACAACAAGTATGAGGGTACAAAGGAACAATGGGAAGAAGCACAGACTGTCATGAAAAAGATTTTGGACCATATCGGCTTGGATTACACGATTGGTATTGACGAGGCGGCTTTCTACGGTCCAAAACTTGATATTCAGTACAAGAATGTCTATGGCAAAGAGGATACAATCGTAACCATTCAGATTGATATGCTGCTTGCCGAAAAATTCGGTATGTATTATGTGGATAAAGACGGTCAGAAGAAACTGCCCTATATCATTCATAGAACTTCTTTGGGCTGTTACGAGAGAACACTCGCCTATATGCTTGAACGCTTCAACGGTGTTTTGCCACTCTGGCTCGCTCCCGAACAAGTACGAGTTCTTCCGATTAAGCCTGAACATGACGCTTATGCGAAATCCGTTGCCGATAAACTGACCGCTTTGGGTATGCGTGTAACGGTTGACACCAATGACAGCAATATTGGTCCGAAGATTAAGAATGCAAGACTGGAAAGAATACCGTACATTTTGGTTATCGGCGACAATGAAGTTGCTGCCAATACGGTTACAGTTCGTTCCAGAAAAAGAGGCGAAATGCCCAATATGCCCACAGAGGAATTTATCCAAATGGTTAAAACCGAAGTTGACACCAAAGAGAAATAATTAACTTTTCATAAAATCGGACGGCATAAAAATTATACTTTATGCCGTCTGATTTTCTCTTTTCGACATAATTTTCCGATTTCATTTTGTAAACTTTTTGTGTCGGACTTATGGATAGTTTTTTTCGGATTATGGTATTCTTTGTGTAATTTATGGGTTTACCGCAATTCAAAAAGTGATTTTTTATGAATATTAAACTTAAAATTCATGCGGTTGAAAAAGAGTAGCACATTG
>JBJEQG010000037.1:0-23471 GCA_051881635.1 Acutalibacteraceae bacterium | reverse complement strand
GGTCTTTGAGCCGTTCAATCTGTGCCTCAGCGGTTTCTTTGGATTGCTCGGATAATGTGATTTCTTTTTCTGCCATTAGTCTGACACTCCTCAAAATAAAATATGGGAAAGAAAAATCTATATTGTTTTATGGGATACGCATAAATTTATGTTCTAACTCTTTTTTTGTCATTAAAAAATAAATTGGCCGTCCATGCGGACAATATTGAATGGAAGGATTCCTTTCAAGCTCTGTTGCTAAATAGATTAACTCCTCATCATGCAATTTATTCCCTGATTTAACCGCTGCACGGCAAGCGGTATTTTGAAACAGCCATTCCATTTTTTCTGTCATTAAATCTTTACGATGTTCAACCAAATAGCCTGCAATCTCCATAAAGGTTTCGGATATATCCAATCTGTCCAAAAGCTGTGGAACACTGCGAACAATAATTGAACCGCTGCCGAAATTATCGGTATCAAAACCCACTTTGGAAAGCAAGTCCCTATTCTGTATGACGGCATCATATTCAACTTTATCCAAAGTAATAATAACGGGTTCTAAAAGCAGTTGGGCATGGCTTTCAGGATTTTGCTGTTTAAGTCGTTCATATAATAAGCGTTCATGGGCGGCGTGTTTATCAATAAACATAATACGGTCATTGTCGTATTCCAAAATAATATAAAGCGAAAACGCCTCGCCAATCAACCGAAATGGCGGTGCAGCTTTTTCTTCTTCAATAATTTGCGGTACAGACTGTAAAGGTTCTGCTGTTTTAGGGAAAGTTTTGGAAACTATCGTTTTTTCCTTTGGGTGTTGTTTTTCGGTTACAGTCGTCGGTTCTGTATTGGATTTTGGAACAGTATTGATAGTCGGCGGCTCTGTCTTGGGTTTAAAAGTTGTTGGCGGTACATAGTCAATTGGCTGCGGTGTCCAAATTTCAGGTTCTTCATTTTCCTGTGTTTCCGACGCCGCCAACGGCAAATCAACGGTAGGGCGTTCAACAACAGGCGATACAGGAGAAGAAAAAACAAGCTGTGCGGAAGTTTGCTTTGGATTGGTAAAGGCTACGGAAGGTGTGGTGGGCTGTGTCGTTTTTTTGGAAACATCAGGAGAAACAGACGGCTGTATATTACGGTTATTTGAAGTAGCCAAAGCCGTCTTTACGGAATGATAAACGCTCTCAAATACGGGGCGTTCATTGGTAAAACGCACCTCTAATTTTGCTGGGTGAACATTGACATCTAAGGTATCGCACCGCATTTGTATCATCAAAACACACGCCGGAAACTTCCCGACCATAATTGAGCCTTTATAGGCATTTTCAAGTGCCGTCATCGCTGTAATCGACTTGACATAACGACCGTTTATAAAGAAAAGCTGCATGGTACGGTTGGGGCGTGAATTTTCGGGTTTACTGACAAAACCTGTGACATGAATATTATTATACTTATCATCAACGGCAATCAATGTGTTGGCAAATTCTTTGCCGAACACCTGCAAAACAGTTTGACGCAAATTATTTGTGCCGGGCGTTTTAAGAGTTTGTTTGCCGTCACGAATAAAGGTAAATTGTATTTCAGGGTGCGACAAAGCAATACGGTCCATAATGGCGGCAATATGGTTCGCCTCAGTAACATCTTTTTTGAGAAACTTCATGCGGGCAGGCACATTATAGAACAGGTCACGCACAACAAAGGTCGTTCCTACCGGACAGCCCGCCTCATTCAATAATATTTCATCGCCGCCCTCAATACAATATTGTGTTCCTATATCATCACATTCACGGCGTGTCAAAAGCTGTACTTTCGCTACCGCACAAATGGACGCCAACGCCTCACCCCGAAATCCCAAAGTTGAAATACGATTCAGGTCATCTTTCAACTCGATTTTACTTGTGGCATGACGCAAAAAAGCCTTCGCAACATCTTCTTTTGCCATGCCTATACCGTCATCGGTAACACGCATATAAGTAATACCGCCGTTTTTGATTTCAACGGTGATTGCCGCCGCATGGGCATCAATCGCATTTTCAACCAATTCCTTTATAACGGAGGACGGACGCTCTATAACCTCTCCTGCCGCAATCAGCTCGGCTGTATGCTTATCCAAAACATGGATTATACCCATTGGAAACACCTCACATCTTTTTTATGATTCTTGACTGAGTTTTATCAGTTCAAACAAAATATTCATGGATTCCATAGGCGTTAATTTGTTAATATCCAGACTTTTTAAGCGTGAAATAACAGGTGAAACCGTTTGGTCTAAAACTATCTGCTGTGGTTCTTCAACGCTTTGCTTTTTGCGGCTTTTCTGAATAACCGTTGTTTTGCCGTTCTTTTCAAGTTCCTTTAATATTTGTTTGGCTCTTTGAATTACCGTTTCGGGAATACCTGCAAGTTTTGCCACTTCAACACCATAGCTGTCATCAGCCGCTCCCGCAACAATGCGGCGGAGGAATGTAATATCATCGCCTTTTTTAATGACGGCAATATTATAATTCCGAATACCGTCAACGGCTTTTTCCAAAGAGGTCAGTTCATGGTAATGGGTTGCAAAAAGCGTTTTCGCTCCCAGAGTCTTTTTGTCCGCAACATATTCCAAAACAGCCCGTGCAATACTCATGCCGTCAAAAGTGGAAGTTCCCCTGCCTATTTCGTCCAACACCAAAAGACTGTTTGGCGTTGCATTCTTCAAAATCTGGGCAACTTCATTCATTTCAACCATAAATGTTGACTGCCCTGAGGAAAGGTCATCAGATGCACCGATACGGGTAAAAATACTGTCGGTAATTGAAATTTCGGCACTTTTTGCCGGAACAAAACTACCCATTTGTGCCATAAGAACAATCAGTGCCACCTGACGCATATAAGTGGATTTACCTGCCATATTCGGACCTGTAATAATCGCTACACGATTTTCATTGTTGTCCAAAAGAACATCATTCGGCACAAAGTTGCCGTCACACGCAATTCGTTCAACAACAGGGTGACGGCTGTCCTTTAATTTTATTACACCGTCCATTGTTATTATGGGACGACAATAGTTGTAGTCAAATGCCGCTTGTGCCAATGATGCCAAAACATCAACGGCAGCAACCGCCTTTGCTGACTGCGTGATACGGTCAAGGGCTTGGGCTGCGGTTTTACGGACTGTATCGAATAATTCATATTCAAGTTCGTATGTTCTGTCCTTTGCTCCGAGAATACGCTTTTCAAGCTCTTTCAATTCCTGAGTGATAAAGCGTTCGCCGCCTGTCAGCGTTTGTTTGCGTATATAGTCATCGGGAACCATGTTTTTGTAGGAATTGGAAACCTCGATATAATATCCGAAAACACGGTTATAACCGACTTTGAGTTTTGGAATATTTGTGCGTTCACGCTCCCTTGCCTCAATGCCTGCCATAAGTTCCGCACTGTTTGTCATGTCATAATGCAGTTCGTCAAGTTCAGCGTGGTAACCGTCCCTAATCATACCGCCTTCCCGAACGGAAAACGGCGGGTCATCAACAATGGCGTTGTCAATCAGTTCCGTAATATCGGACATGACATCAATATTTTGGTACAGTTCACGCAACAAGGCACTCTGTACGGCGACAAGGCGTTCTTTAACAAGCGGCAGTTTTTTCATCGCCGCACAAAGCGACCTTAATTCCCGTGCATTTGCCGAACCGTAAACAACACGGGTCATAATCCGCTCCATGTCATACATTCCACTGAGCGTTTCACGCAAATCCATGCGTAACTCGACATTGTCAACAAGCTCCGCAACGGCATTCTGTCGGCGGAGAATTTCCGGCATATACATCAATGGCTTTTCGATATAGCTTTTAATCAGACGCTTGCCCATAGCGGTTTTTGTCATATCCAAAACTGCCAAAAGGGACGCTTTTTTATTCTTTGAAGTGACAGGCTCAGTCAGTTCCAAATTGCGGCGGGTGTTATAATCAATGTGCATGAATTTATCCTGATTATAAAATTCAATCTTTGAAATACGCTCCAAACCGCTGATTTGGGTTATTTGTAAATATTGCAGCAACGCTCCGACCGCTGCGGGCAAAAGCGTTTCTTCCTCAAAACCTATGGATTTAAGATTATCGGCATGAAAATGGTTACACACAAGTTTTCGGCAATAATCTATATCGAATTTATCATCGGTCAGCATATTGACACAGGCGTTCAAACGCTCTTTGATAAAAGAGCCTAAACCTTGAAGTCCAACGGTGTCTCCGCCTACCAAAATTTCTTTGGGCGAAAAACGCAAAAGTTCGTCCTTAACCTTTGACGCCAAAGGTTCACCCTCAGCAATAGCGGCATACAGTTCGCCTGTGGAAATATCGCAAAAGGCAAAACCTGTACGGCTGCCGACCGTATAAACAACACAAATAAAGTTATTGCTGCCGTCATCAAGCATTTCGGGTTCCATGACTGTGCCGGGCGTAACAACACGAATAATATCACGCCTTACAATTCCTTTGGCTTTGGCGGGGTCCTCCAACTGTTCACAGATACCGACTTTATAGCCTTTTGCAACCAAACGGGCTATATATGTATCACAGCTATGAAACGGAACACCACACATGGGAGCTTTTTGTTTATCGCCGCAATCCTTGCCTGTCAAGGTAAGTTCCAATTCCTTAGAGGCGGTAATGGCATCATCATAGAACATCTCGTAAAAATCCCCGACACGGAAAAATACAAGTGTGTCTTTATACTGCTCTTTAATTTGGAGATATTGCTGCATCATCGGAGAAAGTGTCTGCTGTGGCATTATATTTCACCCTCTCAACCACAACCGCCGCAGCTTTCACAACTGCCTGAACAGGACGGTGTTGAATAGTCAGCTGTTTCAGGGTCAGCACCTTCGGCACACTGTTGAATAATTGAGGATACACGGGTTAAAAGAGCGTCCATAGCTTGTTTTGCGTCATTATATGCCATCATGTGTTCGTTTGTCATGATTTTGGCATAAACTGAACGCATTTCCTTATTCAAGGCTTGAAGTTTCTCATCATCACGCTCAGGTTTGGACGCTTCGTTGCTGATTGCCATGCGTTTTAAATTAAATTCGCCAATTAAGGTCTGCAATTCTTCGTCTGAATCGCTTGCTTCCTGTGCCAAACGAAAGTTGATAAAACGCTCGTCCTGCTGAATTTGTCTGCCCAATTCCCTTGCCATTTCAATCAAATCTGCCATTTTTCTTATCTCCTTATCTATCAATCAAACTAATTTTCCTTTTAAAATCCAATTATAGGACTCTGTAATTTCCACATTTCGGAATGTTCCAATCATATCATTTGTTCCCTCAAATTCCACAATCGTTTTGTCGGAAATCGTACCATGCAACAAACCGGATTTTTCTTCGGAATCAACCAAAACACGGTAGGTTCTGCCGACCATAGAGGCACAACGCTTGTTGGAAATTTTCTCCTGTACCGCCAAAAGTTCGGCAAACCATTCGGTTTTTTCTTCATGGGAAATCGGGTCTTCCATTTTCGCCGCCGGTGTACCGACACGGGGAGAATAAATAAAGGTGAACAGCGAGGCAAATTCAACTTCCTGTATCAATGAAAGCGTTTCTTTGAAGTCCTCATAGGTTTCACCCGGAAATCCAACAATAATATCACTGGTCAGTGCCAAATCAGGAATTTTCTTGCGGGCATATTCCACAATCTCCATATATTTTTTTCGGTCATAATGACGGTTCATGCGTTTTAAAATACGGTCACTGCCCGATTGAAAAGGGAGATGTAAGTGGCGGCACAATTTTTCGTTTTCCGCCATAACATCAATCATTTCTTTGGAGGCATCTTTTGGGTGAGAAGTCATAAAACGCACCCAAAAATCGCCATCAATCGCTCCGACAGAACGCAACAGTGACGGAAAATCGGTTTGAATATCCAAACCTTTGCCGTAGGAGTTGACATTCTGACCTAAAAGGGTAATTTCCTTAAAGCCTGCATTGACCATTTCATGGGCTTCCGAAAGAATAATATCGGGAGTACGGCTCCGTTCACGCCCACGAACATGGGGTACAATACAGTATGTGCAGAAATTGTCGCAGCCATACATAATCGGCAACCAGCCTTTGAATGTACCGTCACGGCGTAACGGAATACCCTCGTGGATTTCTCCGTCATCATTTCCCCGTTCAATCACACGCTTGCCGGTGGTTAAGGCTTCGTACATCATTTGCGGTAATTTATGCAAGGCGTGTGTACCGAAAACCAAACCGACAAACGGAAAACTCTTATATATCTTCTCGGCAATATGCTGTTGTTCCATCATACAGCCACACAAGGCAATTAACATTGACGGGTGCTGACGCTTATAGGCTTTTAATGCACCGACATTGCCGAATACACGGTCCTCAGCGTGTTCACGCACAGCACAGGTGTTAAAGATAACAATATCCGCTTCGGAATCATCTTCCGTAAATTCACAGCCCATTTCCGCCAACAAGCCCTTAATGCGTTCACTATCAGCCACATTCTGCTGACAGCCATAGGTACGAACATGAGCCTTTGGTACTTTGCCCATTGAACGCAAGGGCAATAAATCGGACAACATACTTATATATTCTTTCTGCTCCATAATGGAGGTTTGTTCAGTTTGCAAAGGATTTCCTCCGTTCATTCTACATAATCAGTTTATTATATCATAAAAGAGGTCCATTCTTCAAGATTTAATTGACAAAAAGTAAAAATACGACCCTTAGCTTATCTTAGAGTCGTATTTTTGGAGAATTTATGAATTTTTGTTTTCTATATCACGCAATATTTCTTCCCAAAGAACGGTGTCTGCCCAACCATCTGTATTAAAAGCTTCCCGAATACATTGGGCATAGTAATTCATCTTTTTATAAATAGGCGTTTCGGTTGTTATATCGGAAAAGTTATCCCATGGATAATTTTTGGCAATAACACTTTCAAAAAGTGTCGCTCTGTCCTCAGTTGCACCTGTCATGGAATAATAGCTGATGAAATAACGCTCCTCAAAATCTCCGTAAGCATAACGGTCATATTCTGACAAATCGCTGTTTTCATAATCAACATATGAAATATAGGAAAAATCTTCGGGGTTAAACGACGACCATGTGTCTTCACTGTAAAGCGGATTTTCTTTAAGCAATGAAACATATTCCAATCTTCTGTCTATAATATGTGAAAATTCATGATAGGTTGTCAGGCGAATATGGCCGTTAATATCATAGACAACATAAGTACAATCGTTTGTCGTACTTGTAAAGGCTTCGCAAGTGCTTAAATTATAGTCATTGTTTGATGTCAGATTACCCATAAGGTATATTTTCAGCTTTTTTAAATAACCATACTTTAACTGTTGAATAAAACCGTCGGGATAGTCTTGGAATGCCTGTTCCAAATCATTCAGGGCATTTTTGATTGTGTCAAAATCCGTTACAACATCGCAATCATATGCCCAAGACGGCTGACTTTTACATTCATTACCGATATAAATTTCAACGCCGTATTTCTCTCCGAATTCCTGTGCTTTTTGGTGCAAAGGCTCTAACTCTCCCCAATCGTCAACTTTGCTGTCGGGGTCATCAGCGGATTTTATCGTTAATTTCTCGCTGTCCTCAAAGGAATCGGATTTAGACAAATCCCAAATATACGCCTCTATGTGATTATTCTCGTCATTTGTTTCAAAGACAACAAAAGCGTTGTATAACGGCAAATAAAAGTCCGTGTACATTGTATTTGACAAATTATTTGAAAAGATATTTTCGCTTAATTTTGCACCGTCCTTTAAGCTGTAATATGTATAACTCCGCTTGCTTGTGTCATAATCGGTTGTCACTGTCATTAAGGCATTATTTTTGGAATCCCAAAAATACTCCTGTTCTTCTGAAAAGGTCTTATAGGCTTTTCCGTTTCTTTCTCCAAAATAAATTTGGATTGTTTCATAATCCCTGTCATAGTAAAAATACGAACTGTCATAAGTTTGAATACCGTAAGGCGTATTGATTTCATCAATTTCAATATCTGAACCGTCTTTCATGGAAATATAACGGTTGACATTCAAGTAATTGTCGTCCGTACCATTAACAAAAACGATATTGTCAAATATAACGCCCTGAATAGTGGCAGACTTTAAATTTATCGGAACAGTTATGGTTGGAAATGATTTTGCGGAAAGGTCTGAAATATCCATAATCACAATTTCATTAGAAACACCGCTCATATAACAGAGCGACTGACAATTCGGGGAGAAAATCACCACATTGTTAAAATCATCGGGCATTTGTATCGTTCCGAGTTTGTTCAGGTTGTTGTCATAAACTTCCAAAATGCGGGAATTTCCGAAAGAAAGTATGATTTTGTCGCCAACAACATAAGACAGACAATCGTTACTGACTTCAACAGTCTTTTCGGCAACGATTTTATTTTGAGTTACGGAATAAACACTCCATATAACCTTTTCGGCTTTGATACCTAAATCATCACCGTAAATAAAGCTTTGCAACAAAATATCATTTCCTAATGCACAAGGTTCAACAAGATAATCCTTGTCAAAGTTGTAGGATATTTTATAGAGGTTGTTCATTCCCTCTGCTTTTGTGCCGATTTTGCTATAATCCAACTGCACATCTTTTTGGGGTTCATTCTCGGAACTTTCAACTTTTGAGGAGTTTTCATTTTCTGAGGGTACGGATACATGGCTTGTGTCGGTATCGCTTGGAGTGCTTACTGTACTTACATCGGTATTTGTATTGACGGTATTATTTTGACAGGCGGTTGCCGTTACAAGCATAAGACAGGCTGTCAAACAACATAAAAATTTTCTCATAGGCTTCCTCCTTATAATTATCAAACATTAAACATAAAGCGGTAAGACAAACTTACCGCTTTTTCTATAACCGATTTAAACAACATATACAAAATCTTTGAGTATATTATAAGATATTTCTTGGAAAATTGCAATATAAAAATAAATTTTAATCAATAAAAAAACAGTAATCTTGTTGTATAATTTTCATATAGAAAATAATTTCTATTAGTATGTCATATTTTTGTTTTTATAAAAAGCATAGTAAACCGCCCCTGTTATAGTGCGTAACAGGAGCGGTTTAATTTATATTATTCGTTTATAACTTGCGTTTGGAAGATTTTTTTGTATTATCCGATTTTTGGAAATGCGTTTTTTTAATATGGGATTCACTACGGACAATTTCAGGCTCTGCCTTTTTGTCAACAGCTTCTGCCGTAATCAAAATGGACTCGACTGAATCGTCAGACGGAATTTCAAACATCAGATGTTTCAATGTATCTTCCATGATTGCACGCAAACCTCTTGCACCTGTACGGCGTTCAATCGCTTTTTGTGCCATGCGTACCAAAGCGTCATCGGTAAAATCAAGGGCAACATCATCATATTCAAACAGCTTTTTGTACTGCTTTGTCAAGGCATTCTTCGGCTCTTTCAATATACGAACCAACGCTTCCTCGTTCAAACCGTCCAAAGCCGTAATAACGGGCAAGCGTCCAACCAACTCGGGAATAAGTCCGAATTTTACCAAATCTTCGGGAATGACATCGGACATCCAACTTGTGGCATCTAATTCTTCCTTTGATTTAATATTGGCATTAAAGCCCAAAGCTGAGGAATCCATGCGTTTCTCAACCGTCTTTTCCAAACCGTCAAACGCACCGCCGCAAATAAACAAAATATTTGTGGTATCAATCTGTATAAATTCCTGTTGAGGGTGCTTTCTGCCGCCCTGTGGCGGAACATTGGAAACCGTACCCTCCAAAATTTTCAGAAGTGCCTGTTGTACACCTTCACCGCTTACATCTCTTGTAATGGACGGATTTTCGGATTTACGGGCGATTTTGTCGATTTCATCAACATAAATGATACCCTTTTCGGCACGCTCAATATCAAAATCTGCCGCTTGAATTAAACGCAACAAAATATTTTCGACATCTTCACCGACATAGCCCGCTTCTGTTAAAGTTGTTGCGTCTGCAATCGCAAACGGAACATCTAAAATTTTTGCAAGTGTCTGTGCCAACAAAGTTTTACCAACACCGGACGGTCCGAGCATAAGCACATTACTTTTGCTCAGTGAAACATCGCTGCTGTCCTTATCATCATTATCTTCCGAAATTCTCTTATAGTGATTATAAACGGAAACCGCCAAAGAGATTTTCGCTTCGTCCTGTCCGATAACATATTCGTCCAATTTTTTCTTAATTTCCATAGGCTTAGGCAAGTCGGTTATGCCCTGAAAGAAAGTATCTTCAAGTTCATTGTCATTCTTTTTAGACCCCAACAAGCCGTCTTCTTTTAAGATAGTGGTACACAAGGAAACACATTCATCGCAAATGTACGCACCCGGTCCCTGTATCATTCTTCTGACAACATCTTGCGATTTGCCACAGAAAGAACAGTTTATTTTTCTGGAATTGTCATCTTTATTTGCCATCTATACAACCCCTATCGTCAATGGTGCAAAAATCCTTAAAAACGCCCGCAAAACTGCTTTTTTCAAAGCCTGTTTACGGGCGTTCCCGAGGTTCTATGCTTTTAAATTTTATCGGCTTGTGATAACTTTATCAATCAAGCCGTATTCCAAAGCCTGCTGTGCTGTCATGAAGTTATCACGCTCGGTATCTCTTGCAATAACTTCATACGGCTGACCTGTCTTTTCGGCAAGAATAGTATTCAGCTTCTTTTTGGTTTGGATAATATGGTCGGCATGAATCATAATATCTGTTGCCTGACCCTGAGCACCGCCGCTGGGCTGGTGAATCATGATATCACTGTTCGGCAAAGCCAAACGCTTGCCCTTTGTTCCGGCTGCCAAAAGAAAAGCACCCATACTTGCTGCCATTCCCATACAAATTGTGGATACATCGCATTTAATGTACTGCATTGTATCATAAATTGCCATACCGTCGGTTACAGAACCGCCGGGGCTGTTGATGTACAGGCTAATATCCTTTGAAGCATCTTGTCCTTCAAGGAAAAGGAGCTGGGCCACAACAAGGCTCGCTGTAACATTATTGACTTCTTCTGTCAACATAATGATACGGTCGTTCAACAATCTGGAATAGATGTCGTATGAACGCTCTCCTCTGCTTGTTTGTTCAATAACATAAGGTATTGACGGCATATAAATTTCCTCCTTTAAATCCTGCAACAATCGCATTCTTGTCCGTTTAGGACAAGAATATTCAATTTTGCGAAAAATTATTCCGCTGCTGCCTCAACGGCAACGGCATTTTCTCTTACGAGATCAAGTGCACGAAGCACCTTGATGTCACTTACAATATCCTCGGCAGAGAATACATTCTTTACTCTGTCAAGTTCTACTTTATATGTGTCGGCAAGTTCCTGATACTTGTTTGCTACATCTTCATCACTGACAGCAATATTTTCAAGTTCGGCAATCTTTTTGAGTGCCAAAGAAACCTTAACCTGACGCTCAGCCACCGGACGATAGTTCTCTGCCAAATCGTTAATGTTCATACCTGTGTACTGCATATAAGTATCGAAATCCAAACCCTGTGCACGGAGGTTCATCTCAAACTCACCCAACATATTGTTGATTTGGTTTGTAAACATAGCCTCCGGAATTTCAGCTTGGAGCAATTCAGCCAACTTATCTGTCAACTGCTTATCTCTTGAATTTTCGGCATCATCAGCTTTTTTCTTTTCAAGCTTTGTGCGAACATCAGCTTTATAAGCGTCTACGCTTTCAAATTCGCTGACATCTTTAACAAACTCGTCATCAAAATCGGGCAACTCTCTCTTTTTAAGTTCGTGGAGTTTAATCTTGAACTCAGCGTCCTTGCCCTTTAATTCCTCAGCCTGATATTCATCGGGGAATTTAACCTGAATGGAGAAATCCTCGCCGATATTATGACCGATAATTTGGTCTTCAAAGCCCGGAATAAACTGACCGTCACCCAAAGTGAGGTTATACTTTTCAGCCTTGCCACCGTCAAAAGCAACACCGTCAACAAAGCCCTCAAAGTCGATAACGGCAATATCACCGTTCTCTGCGGCTCTGCCTTCAACATCAACCAATCTGGAATTTCTTTCCAAAACCTTTTTAACCTCAGCGTCGATGTCCTCATCTGTAACATCAGTGGAAGCCTTTGTGTACTCGATACCCTTATAGTTCTCGATAGCTGTTTCCGGCTCTACTGTGATTACGGACTTGATAACAAGAATATCCTTGTTTGCCTCCTCGATGTCCAAATCAACCTTATCCTGAACCATAGCCAGACCTGCCTCTTTGGCAGCTTCTGCAACAGCAGCAGGATAGAGGTTTTTGATAGCATCTTCATAGAAAATGCCCTCGCCGTATTCTCTTTCAATCACAGCTCTCGGTGCCTTGCCTTTTCTGAAACCCGGGATTGCGATATTCTTAACCTGTTTTCTATAAACGGCATTAACCTCGTTCATAAAAGTTGCACCGTCAATTTCGATAACAAGCTCATAACGGTTTGTTTCTACCTTATTTGATGATCTTAAAGTCATTTTTAAATCCTCCTAAAACTACTGAAAAATCAAGCATTATTATAACATACCCAAAAATAATTTTCCATAGTTTTTTTATTTTTATTTTAAAACTATTCAATTTTTTGACCTAATCAAAAAAATCAAACGGTTTTTTCTACAAGAAGTGGTGTGAAATGGACATAGTCACACGCCGCCAAACGGAATTGTATGCCGTAACGCTCGCCGTTGAAAGCATAGCGGGCGGCATTGCCGCCGTGAATATGACCGTAAAAACAGCGTTTAATTGGATACTCTCTAAGCACATTTAGTATCTTGGAACACTCCATATTATTATAAATTGGCGGATAATGCAAAAAGGCTATCGGTTCTTTTCCTGTTTTCAGAGCTGCTTCGATTGACATTCTCAGCCGCCCCGCCTCACGCAAAAGAATACGCTTGTCGGCGTCCTGTTCAGCATCATAGAACCACCCTCTTGAACCGCAAATGGCATAATCCTCTGTTTCAAATGTGCAATTATGAAGAATGGATAGCGTATTAAAGCCATGTTCAACCAGAAATTTATCCATTTTCGCTTTGGTTGACCACCAATAGTCATGATTGCCTTTGAGAAGAATTTTTCGTCCGGGCAGATTTTGTAAAAAAGTGAAATCCGCTATCGTGTCTTCCAACTTCATCGCCCATGAAATATCCCCTGAAATTACAACCGTATCCTCAGCCTTGACCAGACGCCGCCAGCTTTTTTCCAAGTTGACCGTATAGTTTTCCCAGCCTTTGAACACATCCATAGGTTTATCAGTACCAAAGGACAAATGGACATCGGCAATTACAAACAAAGACATGGCTTACCCCAAAGAATTAAGAACAACCTTTGGCATTTCGTCAGCTTTGCAAACCGTCTTAAAACGCACTTCGGCATTTTTCAACGCCTCCAAGCTCGCCGGAATTGCTGTGTGTGTCTTTTGGCTCATTTCGTCAACCATTTCATACTCATCTTCGGACAGTGTTTCGTCTGTAATTGCCGCCATAACGCTTTTTGTAAACTTATATGGGCTCGCGGTTGAGGCAATAACTGTCGGTGTTTTATCGCCTGTTTCGGCAACATACTGACGATAAACATTAACGGCAACGGCTGTATGTGTATCGCAAAGATAGTTATCCTCTGCATACAATTCGCTGATTGTTGCTTTTGTTCCCTCGTCATCACAGAAACCGCCATAGAACAGCTTGGAAATCTTCTCAAAGGTTTCAGCATCAACACTGTACTGACCGTTCTCAGAAAGAGATTTCATCCAAGCGGCAACTTTTTCGGCGTTGCCGTCCGTTAAATGATAAAGCAAACGCTCTAAGTTGCTGGAAACCAAAATATCCATAGACGGTGAGGTTGTCGCATAGAATTTTCTCTTGCGGTCATAAGTGCCTGTGCGGATAAAGTCAGTCAAAACATTGTTTGCATTGGACGCACAGATAAACTTTTTAATCGGCAAACCCATATTCATCGCATAGAATGCGGCAAGGATATTGCCAAAGTTACCTGTTGGAACAACGACATTGATTTCGTCACCCTGATTGATTTTGCCTGCATTGACCATTTCGCAGTAAGCCGAGAAATAATAAACAATCTGCGGCAGCAAACGCCCCCAGTTTATGGAGTTTGCACTTGAAAACATCTTGTTTTTCTTTGCAAGCTCGGCTTTGATTTCAGGATTGGTAAAGATTTTCTTTACACCGGTTTGGGCATCGTCAAAATTACCCTCGATTGCAAAAACATTGACATTCTTTCCCTGTTGGGTTGCCATTTGACGCTTTTGCATGGAGCTTACACCGTTGACGGGATAGAATACCATAATGCTTGTACCGTCAACATCTTTAAAGCCCTCCAATGCCGCTTTGCCTGTATCACCGCTGGTTGCAACAAGAATAACAGCCTCTTTGCCGTCATTGGTTTTCTTCATGGACTTTGTGAGCAAGTGTGGCAAAATTTGAAGTGCCATATCCTTAAAGGCACAAGTCGGACCATGCCACAATTCCAAAATCGCCATATCTCCTTTTGCGGAAGAAATATAGGACAATGGTGCAGGATTTTCCGAACCGAATTTTTCTGCGGCATAAGCGGCGGAAACGCTTTCTTTAATTTCTTCTTCCGTAAAATCAGACAGAAAATCTTTGAGTACCTTACAGGCTCTGCCCTGATAATCTAAAGCTGTCATGGCTTGAATATCCTCAGGCTTATATTTCGGAAGTTCCTGCGGAACAAACAAACCGCCTTCCTCAGAAATACCCTGTGAAATAGCCTGTGCCGCCGAAACAACTCTTTCCTTATCTCTTGTACTATTGTACTGCATTGAAAATCCTTCTTTCTTTTAAAAAAAATTGGAATGTTATAGGCTCTGCCTTTGGAAACTGCAAGGCTTGACCTAAACTTTTAATTGATATTAAAAAAATTTTTTGAAAAAACGGAATGCGTTATTAAAAAACAAGTCGTCCAAAAGAGTTTCGCTATATCCATGACGGACAAACATATTATATAGTTCCTCCATGTCTTGAAGTCCGTTCATATCACTTGGTATGTCACAGCCGTCAAAATCACTGCCGAAAGCTATATTTTTTGCACCGCCTAAGGATAAAAAAGCATCTGCACTTTTTATTATATCATACATTTTCGCATTTGTCCCGTTTTCCGCAAGAAAATCCCGATAAAAATTGATACCGACCAAACCGCCGTTATCACATATAAATTTGAACTGTTCGTCCGTTAGGTTACGGGAATGCGGACAAAGCTTTCTCAGATTGGAGTGGGAGGCACAAAGAGGTTTTGTTGTCTGTTGTGCCACATCATGGAACAACGCTTCGGACGCATGGGAAACATCAACAATTATACCTAATTTTTCCATTTCGGTAACTGTTTCCCTGCCAAAAGCCGTCAGCCCTTTTGGGTGTTCTACACCAATACCGTCCCCCAACTCATTTGTGCCATTCCAGGTCAGTGTCATCATACGAACACCGCAATCATAAAAACGCCTGATATTTTCTTTTTTGCCTGCCAATGCTGCACCGCTTTCGACGGTTAAAATAACACCTGTTACAGAACTTAACTTTTCTAAATCCGTATTCTGTTTGAGTATTACAATATCCTGACCGTCTGTTTCCTCATGCAATTTGGCAACACAGCCGTCAAAAAGCTGTTCCGCCGCTGCTCCCCGATAGTCGTCCGGTATCCAAACCGCCATACACTGAATATAGGTTTTTAAAAAACGGCTTCTCTCAAAGGAAACATGAAAATCATTTTGGAACAAACTGCCTTTTTCCTGATAGGCACGATACAGTGTATCACAATGCAAATCAAAAAACCGCATAACCGTCCTCCCAACCAAAAGCGTTCTCAATATGTGTAATACTGCCCAGAGCTTTTGTTCCCTTTGCCAATATAATTTCTATAATATCCATACGGGGCTGTAAGTTTTGCGGATATGCCGTCAAGTACAAAACTGCGGTTCGGGCAAATTTTTTCTGTTTGCTTTTATTTACCGCCTCAGCAGGTCTGTAACCGCTTGTTTCATTGCGTGTCTTAACCTCAACAAAAACAATATACTCTTGGTTTTTGGCAATAATATCAATTTCGCCGTAACGACTGTGATAATTACGCTCTATAACGGTATAACCGTTTGCCGTCAGAAAATCTGCCGCCGCCTGTTCTCCGATACTGCCGATAGTTCGGCTTTCTTTTCCGCTCATTTGCTCAAAAAACTTTTGACAAAGGACGGACGGTGAATTGGCGACAAACCATTAGCCAACAAAGCCTCTTTATGGAGCTTTGTGCCATATCCTTTATGCTTTTCAAAATAATATTGCGGATATTGATTGGCATATTGGAGCATAAGACGGTCACGGCTGACTTTTGCCAAAATTGATGCCGCCGCTACGGACTGCGATAAGGCATCGCCTTTGACAAGCGGAAAGGTTGGTATAGATAATTCGGGCGATTTATTACCGTCAATAATTGCAAAGTCGGGCTTGACGGACAATCCTTCAACGGCTCGTTTCATCGCCAGCATAGCTGCTTGAAGAATATTGATTTCTTCAATTTCCTCAACGCTTGCCCATGCAACAGAATATGCAAGGGCATTCTCTTTTATCACATCAAACAACTTTTCACGCTTTTTCTCGTTCAGCTTTTTGGAGTCGTTAACATCTTCCAAAACCAAACCCTGAGGAAAAATGACAGCCGCTGCACAGACAGGTCCTGCAAGTGGTCCCCGTCCTGCTTCATCAACGCCGCAAATTGCCTGATAGCCTTGATTGGAGAACAGGGCTTCATATTCTAACATGGCTGTAATCCTCCGCTTTGTCGAGTGTAATTTTGCCCAAAACCGCACCACGAAATTCGTCAAGAACAGTCAGGGCGGCACGAGAGGTATCAATCTCTCCGCCGGAAATTAGCATACCACGATTTTTTCCGATTTTCTCTAAAATTTTATATCCTTCCTGATTAAGCTCCTCCGCTGTCAGCTTATAACGCTGAATTAGCAAATTGGGATAGTTTTGGCTCAGAAATTCCAAAAGGCGTCCGCTTAATGTTTCCGTATCAACGACTTCATCTTTAACCGAACCGATAAACGCCAAACGCTCACCGACAATACGGTCATCAAATTTCGGCCATAAAACGCCGGGTGTGTCCAAAAGTTCCATGCCCTTGCCGACAGAAAACCATTGATTACCTCGTGTGACACCGGGACGGTCTTCAACTTTGGCACGATTCTGTTTCACCATGCGATTGATAAACGAGGACTTGCCGACATTGGGAATACCGACAACCATAACTTTAATTGTTTTGCCTTTCATGCCTTTGGCTTGCCATGAACGGATTTTATCCGCCAAAACTTCCTGAACGGCGGGTACAAAACGGTTCAAGCCTTTGCCTGTTTTACAGTCCAACGGCACTGCCATAATACCGGCATCTTTATATATTTTCAGCCAACGGGCGGTTTGGTTCGGGTCTGCCATATCACATTTGTTCATCAGAACCAAACGGGGCTTTTGCTGAATGATATTTCTTAAATCGGGATTGCGGCTGCTGTACGGAATACGGGCATCTACGATTTCTGCCACCAAATCTACCAATTTCAGATTTGACTGAATTTGACGGCGGGTACGGGTCATGTGTCCCGGAAACCATTGAATGGTGTGCATTTCTTCCATAGTTATACCTCCGTATCAGGACAGAATACCAATACTGTTAAACGGATAAAGACGCAAAACCGCTTTACCCATAATATCCTCAACGGGAATCAAGTCGATAACGGCACTACGGCTATCCAATGAATTTTCACGATTATCCCCCATAACAAAAACATAGCCTTCGGGAATAACAGACGGAATTTCCAACGGTTCACGACTCGGTCTGATTGTTCTGCCTTTGATATAAGTTTCGTCCAATAAAACGCCGTCTACAACTACCTCATTGTTTTCAAAGTCAATGGAAAGTGTCTGACCGGGTGTGGCAATAATACGCTTGATAATCGGCTTAATGTACTTCTTTCCATTACTGATGACAACAATATCACCGTTATGCGGTGTATAAAAAACTTCGGTTGTAATCAGACGGTCGCCGTCTTTCAGCGTATTCTCCATTGAAACACCGTCAACCGTCACCTGACGGAAAACAAAGGTCATAAGCAATACTACAATAATTAAAGCGGCAATCAGCGTATTACCCCACTCGAAAACAGATGAAACCGCACGGTCGCTAAAATCGGTATTTTCCACACTGTTTTTAGAAAATTCAATTTCGTCTGTTTCTTTTTCTTCATCTTTAATTTCTTTTTCGGACATCAGTCTTACGCCTCTTCTCAGAATAAATTTATGAAAAATCAGAAAATCCTGAATTGCTCTGCCGGCCAAACCACTGCTTTGACAGAACCTTTGAACTGACCTTTGTCAATAACAAGGTATTCTTTCTGTTGTTCTTTATCATTAACAGCTAACTTTTCGACTAAATACTGAGCCGAAAGCGTAAACTCTTTTTCGGGCAGTGTTTTTATCATTTGGTCATTTTCATAAGCAACCGTTTTCTGATGATTCACAAGGATTTTCCTGTTTTTTGTGTCTATGGATATACTTTGGTTTTCCCCGCCTAAAACCCGAGCCAAAGCAAAGCGTCCGTCCGTATCCGTATAAACCGCCAAAGAACCTATACAAACATCATTTGAAAATCCTGTGATAACAGATACGGTATCAACTGTAAACAAACGAAAAACAGACATGAAAATTATCACAATAAAAACAAGGGCAAAGACAAATGCATGAACCAAATCATACGCCGCTCTAATCAGTTGATTTTTATCGGATTTTTCCGTTCGGCAATATCGTTTTTTCACAATAACGCTCCTTTGAAATCCAACACAAAGTTAAGGATAGCAAAAAAGGGACACACGGTCCCTTTTCGCAATTCTTCTCAGACAATTTGTTCTTTAACCTTTGCAGCCTTACCAACTCTGTCACGCAGATAATAGAGCTTGCTTCTGCGTACACGGCCATGTCTGATAACCTGTACACTGGTTACATTGGGGGAATGTATCGGGAATACTCTCTCAACACCAACGCCGTAAGATACTCGTCTTACTGTGAATGTTTCAGCAACGCCACTGCCCTTCTTGGCAATAACTGTACCCTCGAACATCTGGATTCTTTCCTTGTCACCCTCACGAATGTTTACGGCTACTCTTACTGTATCACCGATATTAAACTGAGGTACTTCTGCTTTCATTGATTCAGCAGCGATTGTTTTCAATGCGTCCATTTTTAAAATCCTCCTAATATTTTTAGATATTCTTGCACACGGCAGAGGAATATCCGTTTCAAAGTACGGTCGATATGACCGGGCGTTGAAGCCCATTGTTTACACAACGGTATCCAAATGCTTTAACATTATAACACAAGTTCTGAAACTATGCAAGTCTTTTTTTCAAAGGTTCAGGGCAACCACATTAAAAAATCATTTTCGTACCATAGTATTTTTCAAAGAATTTTTACTGTGCGTCAATCCCCTATTGTTACCATTCAAAACACCCTTTTTATGCTATGACAAAAATCAATCAATTACAACAAACCTGTTTCCATTTGTTCAACTATCACCGACCAAAAGTTTTCTTCACTTTTAAATGCGGAAATATCCATACGCATTAAATTCCTCTTGAATTGAGCCAAAAATTCGGGCAATTCCAAATCCGATATATTTCTATATGTTTCATTGTTGCAGGATTTTTCGTAATACAATAACTGTTTTATCAGCGTTTCTGCCGTATCAGCCATATATTGCATCGTTTTATACTCTGTATCAATATAGAATGTGTTTCCTTTGTCATCAATGCCAATCAGATTGCCGACATCATCACCTGCTATAATGGTATAGACTTTTTCATTATAAATTACATCTTTATAATTTTCTTCCCGCCAAAATTCTATGAACAATATTGGCTTTTGAGGAATATCTGTTTGTATTTTTTTCATATATATACACTTCCCAAAAAGCAAAAGTCTATTTCTGCCAAACTCCTACAATGCAGAAACAGACTTTCCCTTAAAATACGAATATTAAACGGGTTGCAGTAAGCAACAACGCAAAGTATTGGATTACCAGCAGAGAACCTCGTGACCTGTTTCGGTGACAAGTACCATGATTTCCCATTGGGCTGAGGGCTTGCGGTCAGCAGTGTAAATCGTCCAACCGTTCTTTTCGTCTGTAAATATTTTATCCGTACCCATATTAACCATTGGCTCAATCGTAAAAATCATACCCGGAACAAGGAGCATTTCCTCGCCCTTTTTGGATACAAAACTAACCCACGGGTCTTCATGAAATTCCAAGCCGACACCATGACCGCCAATCTGACGAACAACCGTATAGCCATTCTCTTTAGCATGGTCATGCACTGCCTGTCCGACATCGCCTAAAAACCCCCATGGCTTAACCTGTTCCAAACCTAACTCCACACATTCTTTTGTAACCTGTACAAGCTTTTTCTTTTCCTCGCTTATCTCACCAATACAAAACATACGGGAGGAATCGGAAAAATATCCGTTATAAATCGTTGAAACATCAACATTTATAATATCGCCGTCTTTGAGAACATCTTCCTTACAGGGAATACCATGACAAACAACCTCGTTGATTGAAGTGCAGACGCTTTTCGGAAAACCGTTATAATTCAGCGGTGCGGGAATACCGCCCAATTCTGTGGTCTTTTCATAAACCATTTTGTCTATTTCCTCTGTGGTCATGCCGGCTTTAATATTTTCGGCAATATAATCCAAAACGGCAATATTGATTTTGCAGCTTTCTTTGATTTTCTCAATCTGTTCGGGTGTTTTTATCAACTCATGGGACGGCACTTCATGCCCCATTGCCTGAATATAGGAAATCTTGCCGTCAAATTCCTCATGGCACTTTTTATATTTTTTTCCACTTCCACACCAACACGGGTCGTTTCTTCCAATTTTACTCATGTATATTTTTCCTCCGCATTATATTTTACGGAACTCGGCAAAATACACTGTCGAACTCCTCAATTTAGTTTCATAACTTTCCTTATTATACCGCTCTTTGGAGCTGTTGTAAACTCAAACTTTTTTACAAAAAGTTAGCATTAGCTAATCTGAATAAAATTATATTTAAATGATATTCATACCCATACTCTATTGCTAACAGGTTTTCCATGTCCAAAGAAAATCATTCGATTTCCTAATTGGCTAATCTTTTCGGCACTTTTCATCATATCTTTTTCATTATGATACAGCATGGAAATTGTAGGATAAAACATATTCATCAGAGCATCTCCAACAATTAAATATTTTTCGTCTACATCAATGGCAATCGAACCGTTTGTATGTCCCGAAACAGATAAAATCTTTGCAGATATACCATAAAAATCCAATGTATCACCCTCTGACAGAAAAATCTCAGGCGTAAACTGCGGGATATTATCCTCACGAAAACTTTTTACGGAAGCGGTTAAGACAATTTTCCCCAAAAACTTTTTTGCACTCAAAGGCTGTGCCATATTGTCTTTTAATAATTCAAAATCCGCTTTGGACATAGCCACAGGCACTTGAAGTTTTTCAGACAAAAAGGCAGCATTCTGTACATGGTCTATATGACCATGTGTTAATATCAACAACTTAATATGATAAGGTTTACAGGCGTTTAATATTTTTTCTCTGTACTTTTCACGGCTTGTGTCCACCAAAACAGCACTTTCACCATTTGAAATGATATAACAATTTCCGTTTCCGCATTTTATTCTTTCAACCTTTTCCATTGTCAAACTCCTTTTTAATGCACAATTATTATTCTTAAAATTTTGAACGAAACTGACAAAATCTTTCCCAAACAGTGTCTACAATATCGTTTTTTAAATGTTCCATTTCGGACAATGTAACAAATTTGGCGGCAATAACTTCGTTTTCCTGTAAGTATAATTTAGGAGATATTTCGTCTATTACAAACAAATAGCTTTCTACGATAGAATTGGACTTTATTGTATCACCCAAATAGATAAGCGAATTGGGATTTGCCAAAAGACCTGTTTCTTCCCGCAATTCCCTAACTGCTCCTTCTATGCTTTCTTCACCTGCAACAACTGAACCGCCACTACATTCCCAAAGCAATCCATGTTCTTTGGAAGGGTGTCTTTGTGTCAAAAGTATTTCGCCGTTTCCGTTTTTTGTCCAAATGTCAACAACCAAATGATACAGACCTTTTGGAATTTGCTTCGCATTTTCACGCTTGAACAAAATACCTGTTTTCTTTTTATTTTCATCAACTAATTCCCATATTTCTGACATTGTTTTTTCCTTTCAATTTATGCTAATTCATCAATTTTTCGGTAAGTTTAAGAATTTGGAGAGAAAGTTTTTTCGCCGTTATGCGGTTATCATCTGAAAAAGATATTCCGCTTTCTGATTTATATCATAATACAACTTTTAAGATATGTCAATTTTCGACAAAAACGCCGTTACGGACAAAATCTATCCGTAACGGCGTATAATTAATTATTGTTATTAAAGTTTTGAGATTGCTGAGCGATAAGCATTGCTTGTGCCATTTCCATTGCCTTTTTCTTAACATCATCTTCTTCATTTTTATCAATAGAGTTTAAAATAACAGCTTTAAAATCATCAGGATGTTTTATATTTTTGAACCTAAACTGACCGCTTGCAGTGGAAATATTGATATGACCATAACCAAATATTTTTCCGCCCAATCCAGAAGATACAGCCACATTCTGAATTTTATTCAAAGGAGCATCCATAGCTTTGGTACTGACTAAGCCAACCTTACCTATAACCTTTTTATTGGTCACAACCAATTCGGTTGTCAATACTGATACCGTATTTGAAATAGCAACAATTAATAGTATAGCTGTAAATATCAGAAAAAACGCAGATATAAAACAGAGTAATAAAGACAACACCGTAAAAACCCACGATGAAATCATACTGCCATTATACACCTGTGCTTTCGCATAAATAGCTTCACCTTTCCCTAAATAGCGTTCAACATACATTTTAAAATTCCTCCTATTTTTTTATAAAAAGCTCCTGTAAAGAAAAGTTTGGAAAAAAGCAATCTCGAATACAGACAACTTCATTAAAATAAAAACTCTGTTTTCCATTCAGCTTATCCAAAAAAATTTTCGGCTCTATCCCCAACAACTGTGCAATAAATGAAACATCAATATTATGTGTGGAAATTTCTTTTTCTAAAATAGGATAGGCTGACATTGTACTCATTCCTTTTGCCCTCTTTTGGAACTTTTTATTTATTTTAACACCATATTCGGTACTTGTCAACCCTTTTCTCCTATAAAAAACTCTTTTTTGGAACTTTTTTATTTTTAAAATATTGAATTAGATACAAGAAAATGTTAATATTAAAAAAACGGAGGAATGATTTTATGCTTTATGAGGAAATGACAAAATGGAGAAAACTGCGTGGC
>JBJEQG010000036.1:0-5161 GCA_051881635.1 Acutalibacteraceae bacterium | reverse complement strand
CCAACAGTCCAATTGATTAAAAAGGCGAACGCAGTTCGCCTTTACAGGCTCTGTTTTTACAATTTATCAATCAGATAAAATTTCATCGAACTATGTTAATTGTTATAATATATCATTTAATGAATTGATATTTTCTATAAAATCTTCTTTTGCGTGTCCATAATATATTAAATGTATATCGTGCGATAATATCTCATTCCAACTTTGTTCTAACACCTTATTGTTATATGCTGGAACAGAGTAAAGGGGATATAAATCCCCAACAATAGCAATACCATTGTCTAAAAGAATAGAAATACTGTCCTCACTGTGTCCGGGAGTATGAATAATTTCTCCATGAATACCGATGTTTTCAAAAAAATGGCGGCTCTCAGAACAAGATATAGTCATTATTCGGTTTTCTTCAATAGGTTTAAAAGTTGTATTTTTTTCTTTTTCAAATATCTTGTCAGAAAAATGAATATAATCTTTTTGTTCTTCCAAAACGACTATATTTATTCCCAATTCTGACAGTTCCTGTGCAATCCCCATATGGTCGGGGTGAAAATGGGTAATTATCAGGTATTTTATATCACTTATAAGAATTTTTTTTTGCTTTATACATTTGAAAAAGTTTTGTAAAGAACCTGCCCAATCAGTATCAATTAAAACTTTACGGTCTATAAGATAACATTTGGTATTTCCATATTTTATTTCTTCTACATTATTCATAAAATATTACCTCCGATTTGTCAAACAATAAAATGGGGCGGACTGATGAAATAAAAATATAAAAAAATGCACAGTCAAGAGAAGAAAAAGGGCGACACAAAAATGTGTCGCCTTCACCTTTTGGTTATTAGGTTTCTTATTTTGCCTGCATACCATAACGCTTTTTGAACTTATCAACACGACCGCCGCTGTCAACGAGTTTCTGACGACCTGTAAAGAACGGATGGCACTTTGAGCAAATTTCAACACGGATATCTTTTTTTGTAGAACCGGTGCTGATAACATTACCGCAGGCACAGGTAATGGTTGTTTCCTGATAATTAGGATGAATGTCCTTTTTCATTTAAACTTCACCTCTTTCTGATTGCATAGAACAATTATGATTGTACCATACAAAAGAATAAATTGCAAGCAAAAAATTCAAAAAATTCTATTGCATTTTAAAATAAAATATAGTATAATTGCCTTGTAACATTTTAAGACAAGACAGAAACATACCTTTGGATATGCAGTCGGATAGGCCCTGTACGATGAAACCTTGTGAACCATGTCAGGCGGGGAACCGAGCAGCATTAAGCAATGTGTTCCATGCGATACAGTAAGTCTGTTCGTCTGCATATCCAAGCGTATGACCGCCGATTTTCGGTCTGTCTTGTTTTTTTTACGATTTCATTGGAACAATGTCAAAATCGGAGGGGGTTACTGCGGTTATGTATCAGGTTCTGTATCGAAAATACCGTCCGAAATGCTTTGCCGATGTTGTCGGTCAGCCGCAAGTGACACATACCTTGAAAAATGAATTGAAGGCAGGGCGTTTGTCCCACGCTTATCTGTTTACAGGCTCTCGTGGTACGGGAAAAACAACCTGTGCAAAGATTTTATCCAAAGCGGTAAACTGTCTTTCTCCACAAAACGGTGACCCGTGCGGCGAATGTGAAATTTGTCGTGGTATTGATGACGGCAGTATTTTAGATGTTGTCGAAATTGATGCCGCAAGTAATAACAGCGTTGAGGATATTCGTTCTTTGCGTGAAGAAGTGGCTTATACGCCTGCCCGTGCAAAGTTTCGTGTCTATATCATTGACGAAGTGCATATGCTTTCGGCAGGGGCTTTTAACGCTTTGCTGAAAACTTTGGAAGAGCCGCCTGAATATGTGATTTTTATTTTGGCAACAACAGAACTGCATAAAATTCCCGCAACCATATTATCCCGTTGCCAGCGGTTTGATTTTCACCGTATTTCCCAGAGTGATATTGCCGACCGTTTGGAAAGCGTTTGTACTGCCGAAGGTGCGGTGATTGACCGCAATTCCGCTTTAATGGTAGCAGGTTTGGCTGACGGTGCAATGCGTGACGCATTGTCTTTGCTTGACCGCTGTTTGAGTATCAACAATAAGGTTGATGAAAAAATTGTCCAAAATGCACTTGGCCTGACAGGCAAAACCCACTTGATTAAAATGACAGATGCCGTTTTGTCAGGAGATGCCGCCGCCGCTTTGGAGATTATTTCCGAACTATATAATGCCTCTCGTGATATGGCGTTGCTGTGTGACGAATGGATTGCCCATTATCGTGCGATGATGCTCTGTAAGACGGTTAAAAATGCCAAAACGCTTTTGGTTATGTCGGATAATGAATTTCAAGCGGTTATGGAACAGGCAGAGAAAACTTCATTAGAGGTCATTCTCCAATCCTTGAATATCCTTCAAGAAGCCCATGAGCGTATGATGCGGAGCGTCAACCGCCGTACGGAACTTGAAATGACAATTATCCGCATGAGTATGTCGCAGACGGTTTTGCCTGAAACCGCCGTTGGAACGGCTTTACCGTCCGATGTTGCCGAGCGTTTGGAAAAGCTTGAAAAAGCGGTTGCTTATTTGGTCAAAAATCCGCAGACTGTACCGACAGCAGAGGAAACAGCACCGCCCCAGACATCAACACAACCTTTACGACAGGTAACAAAACAGCCAAGCTTTGCGGATATGGAAAAGTTAAGGCGTGATGCCGTTCCCATGAAACAATGGCCGGAGGTTATTGCCGATATAAAGAAATATTCCAAAGCAATTGGAGCAAGTTTTGACGGAAGTACGGCATATATCAGCGGCAAATATGTTTTGGTGGACTCCAAAAACGATATTTGTTTTGAACTTTTGAGAGTTTCCTCGCAAAGGGACAGAATGAGGGACAGCATAAAGCGAATAACGGGTAAGGAATACAGTCTGGGACGCTATTCCTATCCCGATGAAATTAAATCGGACGACCCATTGGAACAATTTGCGTCCGATATACAGCAGGCAGGTATTCCTGTCCAAAAAATAAACGATACAAACGGAGGAAATTAAAATGAAAGCAAGATTACCAAAGGGTTACAGTAATGCGGGTGCAGCAAATATTCAGCAGCTTGCCCGTCAGGCACAAAAAATGCAGGAAGAAATGGACGAAGCGTCCAAAGAACTCGAAGAAAAAGAATATGAGGCAACAGCAGGCGGAAACGCTGTCAAAGCGGTTGTTACAGGCAAGCTTGAAGTTAAGGCTTTGGAAATCTCCAAAGATGTTGTTGACCCCGAAGATATTGAAATGCTGTCCGATTTGGTAAAGGCAGCAGTTAATGAAGCAATTCGCAAGGCACAGGACGAAAAATCCGATACAATGGATAGAATTTCCGGCGGCTTGAATATTCCAGGCTTGTTCTAATCTATGTCTGAATATAATATTGTTTCTTTAT
Organism: Acutalibacteraceae bacterium; assembly: GCA_051881635.1. Taxonomy (GTDB): domain Bacteria; phylum Bacillota; class Clostridia; order Oscillospirales; family Acutalibacteraceae; genus JBJEQG01. The sequence goes on along the minus strand of JBJEQG010000036.1, from coordinate 1,725 downwards.
CAAAGCTTATTGAGCAGTTTGAGCGTTTGCCGGGTATCGGGCATAAATCCGCCACCCGTTTGGCATACTATATATTAAGACTGCCTGAAAGCGAAACGCAAAAGTTTGCCGATGCTCTTATGGATGCACATAAGAAAATACATCTTTGTAAGGTTTGCTGTAATTTTACGGACCAGGAACTTTGTTCGGTTTGTGCCGATGAAACTCGGGATAAATCCGTCATTTGTGTGGTTGAAGACCCGAAAGATGTTGTGGCTTTTGAAAAGACAAAGGAGTTTCATGCCAGCTATCATGTACTTCATGGCGTTATATCGCCGCTGTCGGGTGTTTCTCCCGATATGCTTAAAATCAAAGAACTTTTGCACCGTATCAATGACGGAAAGGTCAGGGAAGTGATTATGGCGACAAATGCCTCCTCTGAGGGAGAAGCAACCGCTATGTATATTTCCCGTTTGATTAAACCGTTAGGTGTTAAGGTTACACGATTGGCGTATGGTATTCCCGTTGGTGCGGATTTGGAATATACCGATGAGGTCACATTGTCCCGAGCCTTAGAGGGACGCAGTGAAATGTAAATAACAAAAGTAAGGAGTGAGGGGCTTTATGTCCAAAGAAACAAATAAAACAATCGCACAAAACAAAAAAGCCTTTCACGACTATTTTGTTATAGAAAGTTTTGAAACAGGTATAGAACTTGTTGGAACGGAAGTTAAATCCATTCGTCAGGGGCGTGTCAATCTGAAAGACGCTTGGTGCAGTGTCGATGACGGCGAAATGTATATTAAAGGTATGCACATCAGCCCGTATGATTTCGGCAATATTTTTAATCGTGACCCCATGCGTGTCCGAAAATTGTTAATGCACAAAAGAGAAATTATGCGTTTGTTCGGTCTTGTTAAACAGGAAGGTTATTCGCTTATACCATTGTCCCTGTATTTTAAGGGTTCAAAGGTTAAAGTGCAGTTAGGTCTTTGCAAGGGCAAAAAGCTGTATGATAAGCGTGAGGATATGGCAGCGAAAGCCGCTAAAAGAGATATTGACCGAGCCTTAAAAGAGCGTATGCGGGGTTGAGGGAGCGGATATGAAACTTAATTTGGACATACGGAATTGGCATTTGGTTTCAGAATACGGTTATCCCGATGACCATGAATGGTGCGTTTATGCGTGGCAAACAATCAATGGAGATATTGAATGGGCAGTCGGTGGCTATAATGCCGACAATCGTTATTTCTATGCCGATTACGGTTCGGGTTTCTCTGTTAATGAAGCGGAAAGCGTGTTGGCATGGGTGTCTTTTAATGATATTAAACTGATAACAGAAGAATAAATTTGAATACATCAATCCATAATGTTTATATATGGGGGTGTAAAGGTTTCGACAGGGGGTGTGAACCTCGGTAAGCGAGCAGTAGTGCGGAACTACTTTAAAATCCGCAAATTAAAAATTAAACGACAACGATAATACAGTTGCCCTCGCTGCGTAAGCAGTGAGCGTTCCGATAAGAAGTACTGCGGTCTTTTCGGGGCGTCGATAAGCAGTGAACGCGAACAGTAGAGTGCTTTGGCTGCTGTCGTGAATTAAAAGCTACCGAAGCACAAAGCCTGTTTGTAGGCGTTGTGTTGGGGGAATCTTAAAATACAAACTACGCTCGAAGAAAGCCGGGGCAAGTGCCTTTTGGACAGGGGTTCGATTCCCCTCACCTCCACCAAATAAGAACCGTAATT
>JBJEQG010000035.1:0-5202 GCA_051881635.1 Acutalibacteraceae bacterium | reverse complement strand
AAATCCATACCATTATATAGGGAAAAAAACTACCGCCGCCATAGCATGAAACAAATAAAGAATAAAATTATAGGGAACGAGTTGTCCCGTTCCCTATGACAAAATCTGTTATTCATTAACTTCATACGCAAGACTGATTCTCAGTGTATTGGAGCTTTCATTTTTTAGAATGGACATACCGTTCTTGTCGATTTTATATTCCTCAGATAGTTGTTCATTCGCTTCTTGAACATAATAATAAAATTTATAGGGGCTTTCATAAAACAGCGTATTGATATACTCCGTATAGGACAAAGAACCGTCAAAAACAATGTACAAATAACGCTCATGCTTTTTTGCTGCTTTTACTAATGCCGATACAAAATTACGGTCGCCATTTTCGTCAAACGCCGAGAAATGCAAAGCGTCCACCTGATAGTAATTTAAATCCATAGAATCCGCTACCGGCACAAAGAAATTATAGTCCATGCTTGTATTGTTCTCTATGGACGCCTGTTCCAAAAGTTGAATATCCGTATTTATTGTATGGTCCTTTTGGATATACTCACTGCTCAGATTAAAATATTCATAGCTTTCCTTGTCTTCCGTATCGTCCCATGTAGTATCCACATGATACCATTGATTATTCAGCTTAACGATATTCCACATATGACCAACGCCATGACTTTGCCCACGAATCGTATGACTTTCAATACCTACCATTGACAGCAAAACCTCAAATGCTTTTGCATAACCCTCACAAACAGCCTCACCGTTAATTAACGCTCCATAAGCCGAAAAGTACTGCCAGCCGTCCGTTGTGTCGTTTACACCGTTTTTGTAAGTACAGTTTTTAACCAAATAATCATGTACGGCCTTTTCCTTTTCATAGGCACTCAAATTTTCGTCTATGCCGTCTGCAATCGCCTGAACGGTTGATGTAAAAGTATGAATGGCTGTTTGACATTCGTCTGCCGAAAGGACGGAATAAAATTCAACCAATGTGTCCTCCCCGATAAAAGTATAGCCAAAAAGATTTTCAAGCCAAAAGATTTCAGGGTGGTCATAAATAAACGCATTAACGGTTTGGCGGATTTGTCCCTCATTTAACTGAATACCCTCTAAACGAAAACGAGCGGTGCGATAATGACCATTGGCATCTTTTTCTGTTGAGAGATAATAAATTCCCGCCTCAATCTTTTCATACAAAAGTGTTTGTCCCTCAGCATTAAGAGAGAGATATCCGTACTTTTTCTTTTCAAAGTTGGATACATTGTATTCAATTTTACTGACATCTTCGTTATCAACAATACTGTTTTGGCTGATTAAAATTGCCGACATATTATTTGACGCCGCATTTGATGTTTGAAACAGTTTTTGCACCACAAAAATCGTACATGTTGTTAAAATAACAGTCGCCAACAAAAAAAATAAAACATATAAAAACTTCGTGACAGCTTTTTTCATCATTTTCCTCCGTTACAGCTATGGGCAACCGCTGTTTCTGCCCGTTCTCACATATTTCAATGTAAAAAAATTATATCACAGGATATTACGCAATGCAATCCGATTTTTAACATTACCTTTAATATCCTGTGATACATCAGCCTTAATTATTATTGTTGGGACGGTTGTTCTTTCTTTGTATGTTGTGCCGTCATTTTTGTGTTTTTCTTTTGAACAGCCAACAGACCTTCTCTTGTCTTTTTAAGCTGTGCCAAATTTGCACTCAGTTCCTCGTCCGCTTTTTTCAAGAGATTGTCAAGATAAGCATTAGCTGCATCTTTAATTTCAGTTGCTTTTTGGTTAGCATCAAAAATGATTTCCTGAGATTTCTGCTGTGCCTGACGAACAATTTCGCTTTGTGTAATCATTGCTTTGGCTCTTTCCTCAGCCTTTTGTACAATAGACTCGGCTTCTTCCTTGGCCTTTGTCAAAATGGTGTTGCGGTCTGCCGCAATATTTTTAGCCTGACGGATTTCTTGCGGCATATTTGTTTTTATTTCTTCAATCAATTCTCTGGCTCTTTCGGCGTTAATAACCGTTTTGCCGCCACTCAGCGGCAATGACCATGCTTCATCAATCAGTTGGGAAAGTTCATCAACCAACATTTCAACTTTCATACATTTCAATCTCCTTTTTTTGTTAATCTCTCAAATATTTCATCATGCACACACGCCGGAACAAAGGAGGAAATATCTCCGCCCAATGCCGCCACTTGTTTCACAATGCTTGAACTCAAATACAGATTTTTAGCACTTGTTGTCAAAAACAGGGTTTCAATATTCGGATTCAGTTTTTTGTTTGTCAATGCCTGCTGAAATTCATACTCAAAGTCTGAAACCGCTCTCAGTCCCTTAACAATGACATTGGCATTCTTTTCGGCTGCATAATCCACCAAAAGTCCTTTAAAACCCGCAATTTCGACATTTTCAATATCTGCCGTTGCCTTTTTGAGAAATTCCATGCGTTCCTCAATCGTAAAGCACGGCGTTTTTGACATATTAACCAAAACCGCCACAATAACATGGTCAAACAGTTTGGAAGCTCTTTGAATAATATCCACATGACCCAAAGTTACGGGGTCAAAACTGCCGGGATAAATTGCTATACTCATAGACCCTCCACCTCTTTGTGTGAATATGCCGTAATACGGATTTTTCCGTATCTATACTGTTTTTTCACCACAAAATCGCCAATTTCTTCGTCAAGCACTTCATCGGACGGGTGTTCGCATAAAATCAATCCACCCTTGTTCATAACTCTGCCTATATTTTCCAAAGCCCTTTGTAATGTTCCGGTTTTATACGGCGGATCCAAAAAAGCAATATCGAATTTTTCGCCGCATGATTTCAAAAAAGCGATTGAATCTTTATTATGCACAACAGCATGGGCAGCTAAACCCGTACTGTCCAAATTTTTCTTTACCAATGCTGCCGAGCGTTTGTCAGAATCGACAAAAACCGCCTTAGATGCCCCACGACTCAAAGCCTCTATGCCCATTTGTCCCGAACCCGCAAAAAGATCCAAAAAGCTCCGTCCTTCAATCCTAAATTGCAAGACGCTGAACACAGCCTCTTTGACAACCTCGGTTGTCGGACGCACATCGTCACCGACCGGTGTTTCCAATCGGCGACCCCTTGCCTTTCCGGTAATAACCCTCATATATAAACACCTTTCTTTGGTTGAACCTTTATTTCTCTTTCTATATTATCTTTAATTCTGACTTAATTGTCAAGAGAAACGCCAAAAAAGGTTATACTTCCGTTTCGGATTGTTCTTTATGATAATAATCATAAACAGCCTGTGCCGCCGCCTGATTCATACCTTTGGCATGGAGCAGTTCTTCAACTTCCGCTTCACGGATTCTCGATATGGTTTTAAAACAGGTCAACAGATTTTTTGCCCGCTCTTTTCCAATAAGCGGAATATCCGTCAGCGATGATGAAAAAGCATTTTTGGAGCGTGCCGCTCTATGGTAAGTAATGGCAAATCGATGCACTTCGTCCTGCAAATTTGACAGCAGTGTAAAAACCTTTCTTTTGGATTGTATGGCAATTTCCTTGCCCTCGTCCGTTACCGCACGGGTACGGTGTTTATTATCCTTAACCATGCCGAACAAAGGAATATCAATCCCCCGTTCCCGCAAAACTCCTCGTACTGCCGCCACCTGTCCTTTGCCGCCGTCCAGCAAAATCAAGTCGGGCAACCGTCCAAATCCCTCGCCGCTATCTTTGTTTTTTTCATATTCGTCCATACGGCGTTCCAAAACCTCACGCATGGAGGCATAGTCGTCCTGTCCAACAAAACCTTTGATTTTAAAACGGCGGTAAGCGGACTTATATGGGCGGCCGTTGCGGAACACAACCATACCTGCCACATTTTCACTGCCCATAAGATTAGAAATATCGTATGATTCAATAAATTCGGGGACTTTTTCCAAACCCAACACCTTTGCCAATTCATCTAAGGCGGTCAATTCACTTCCCCAATAGCCACGACTTTGTGCCAACTTTTCCGCCGCATTGTTGCGGCACATTTCAAGTAGATGTTCCTGTTCACCCTTTTGCGGAAATAAGAAACGCACTTTGCGTCCTGCCTGTTTCGTCAGCCATGCCTCCAAAATTTCCTGGTCCTCAACCGCACCGTCCAAGAGAACAATCGGCGGTACATTTTGCCGCATTGAATAATATTGCTCCAAAAATTCCTTTCTCGCCTGTGCCGCATCGCCTATATCGCTAATCAGAAAATCTTCTTTATCCACAAGCCGTCCGCCCGAAAAACGCAAAACGGCAAAACAACCGTCTTTTCCCTCTGTCATCAGAGCAATAACATCTTGTTCCTCAACTTTGTATGCTACAACCTTTTGACGCTCTCTGGTTTTCTTGACTGCCTGTATTCTGTCCCGTAATTTTGCCGCTAATTCAAAATCCAACATTTCGGCGGCTTGGTTCATTTTCTCGGTCATGGTTTTGACAGACACACTGTTTCCGTCACGCAAAAATTCCAATGCCGCATCAACACGCTCCTCGTAATCCTCCAAACGGATTTTTCCCGTACATAAAGCACAACACTGTTTAATATGGTAATTCAGACATGGTCGTCCCTTGCGGAAATCTCTCGGAAAAACTTTCGTACAGGTCGGCAGTCCAAAGATTTTACAAGCCTCATCTACGGCATTTCGCACATACCATGAACTCATATAAGGTCCGATATATTCCGCACCGTCCTCCTGTGTCTGCATAACCTGTTCAATCCTCCGCCAAGGTTTGGGCGACACCCGAATATAACAATAGCCTTTATCATCTTTAAGCAGGATATTATATTTCGGTTGATTTTGTTTAATCAGACTACATTCCAAAACCAACGCCTCAAATTCGCTGTCTGTTATAATATAATCAAAGTCCTGCACATTCAGAACCATACGCCGCACCTTTTCGGAATGATTGCGGTCCGAGCCAAAATATTGGCTGACACGGTTTTTCAGCATTTTGGCTTTTCCGATATAAATAATTTCATGTTTGGCGTTTTTCATAATATATACGCCCGGTTCGAGCGGTAATGCCATAGCCTTTTTTCTCAAACGCTTTATGCGTTCCTCATTTGTTTCAGCCGACTGAGCCATATTAACCACCTCCGTTTTTGTTATTGGAATTTTTTCTATAAATAGACCTGTTCAATAACTTGTCAAAAATTAAAATTTAGGTCAAGCCTTTTTAAAGG
>JBJEQG010000034.1:5246-23988 GCA_051881635.1 Acutalibacteraceae bacterium | reverse complement strand
AGGACAATGGCAGTCCCTTTTTCCCAAACAACAGCCGCTTTATTTGGAAATGGGTTGCGGAAAAGGCTCTTTTGTCGCACACGCCGCACTAAACAACCCCGACAAAAACTTTTTGGCGATTGACATTAAATATGAAATGCTCGGTCTGGCTCGCCGTAATGTTTCAAAACTCTTTGCCGAGAATAACCGTGAACCGTCCAATGTGCTTTTGACGGCTCATAATATCGAAAGAGTTGACTTAATGCTCTCTCCCGATGACCTTGCCGACCGTATTTATATCAATTTCTGCAACCCATGGCCACGAAGCAAACACAAAAAACGCCGTCTTACACATACCCGTCAACTTACGCATTACCGTAAATTTTTAAAGGACGGCGGAGAAATCCATTTCAAGACCGATGACGATAATTTGTTTAAGGAAAGCCTTGACTACTTTAAAGAATGTCATTTTGAAATCAAATATATAACCTATGACCTGCACCAATCGGGATATGAACCGAATATTATGACCGAACATGAAAAAATGTTCTCTGATGAAGGCATACCGATTAAATTTTTAATTGCGGTTAAAATGCCGCAACCGATTGAGGAATAAACCAATGAAAAAGGTATTAGCTCTGTTTTTAACGGCTTTTATGCTGACGCTGTCGGGCTGTTCCGATATAACCGAAATCAACACCGACCTTATGCGTCCCCCACGCCCAACAGGTGAAAGGGCGGTTATCCAAGATGTTCTTACGGAATTGGCAGGCGGCGACTTTGCACTGAAATATCCGCAAAACGGTGAATACATCTCCGCAATTATAATGGAGGACCTGACTCATTCGGGCGAGTCCGATGCGATTGCCCTTTATGTCCCCAACAACGAGGAAAGCGGTATTCATGTTGCTTTTATCTCCGAAGTGAATGATAAATGGCAGAGTATCGGTGACTTCACAGTCAAGGCCGATGAAATTGACCGTGTGCTTTTTGCCGATATTGACGGCGATAAATCGGACGAAATTCTTGTCGGCTGGACAAACAATAATTCCACCATTCATACATTAACCGTCTATGACTGTGACAATGACAGCGTCAGGGAAATGGTGATTGATGATACCTACAATGAAATTTGCGTGGGCGATTTAACGGGCAACGGCTGTCATGAGATTGTTTTGCTTTCACTTGCGGTTAAAGACACCCCCGCAAGTGCAAAAATTCTGCAATATTCCGAAAATGAAAAACGCCCTACCGCAAAATTTTCTGTCGAACTCAGTTCCAACACCGTTAAATATGTTAAAGTTAAACTTGGTCAGCTCGACAACAACAGTAATTGTATCTTTATTGACGGCGAAACAAACGGCGGTACTTGGGCAACCGAAATGGTTTATTGGGACAGTGAAAGCGGTACTTTTATCAATCCCATGTATTTTAAAAACCTGGAAACAACAAACCAAACCTTACGCAATATGACGATTTCAACACAGGATATTGACCTTGACGGATATACGGAAGTGCCTGTTATAACGGAAATGCCCGCAAATATAGATGAAGACCCCGCAACCGTCTGCTCCCTTGTTTCATGGAAAAGTTTTTCAACGGAAGAACAGATTTTGACGACAAAAGTCAATACCGTTATCAATCGGGAACAAAACTATTGCTTTGCAATTCCCGACCGCTGGAACGGTATTGTAACAGCCCGTATTGAAAACGAAAACATGGTTTTCTATATTTGGAATACGGAAAAGTCTTTAATTTCGGATAAACTTTTGACGATTTCCCCAAATGAACTTTCGGAAAAAGACGATACGGTAATTGAAGTTAAAGTCAAAAATTGGAAACAGCTTTACGCTTACATAGAAAAGACGGCTCTTCTTTCCAAAAATAATACAAGCCTTCAAATTTCCAAAAATGAAGTTTTAAACGGATTTTTTGTAATAACAAACTAAAAGGAGGAAATTTCATGAAAAATATTCTTGTTGCCGAAGATGAAGACACCATTCGTGAGTTTGTCGTTATCAATCTGAAAAGGGCAGGCTACACCGTAACCGAAGCCGAAGCCGGCGATATAGCTCTGAAAAAATATGAGGAACAAAACGGCAACTTTGATATTGCCATATTGGATATTATGATGCCCGGTATGGACGGACTCAGCGTATGCAAGGAATTGCGGAAACGCAACGGCGATTTGGGAATTATCATGCTCTCTGCCCGTTCTCAGGAAATGGACAAGGTTTCCAGCCTTATGCAGGGAGCTGACGATTATGTCACAAAACCGTTCAGTCCCACTGAACTTGTTGCCCGTGTTGATGCACTCTACCGCCGTATTGCCATTGCGGAAATGCGTTCCGAAAACCATTTCAATGAGGAAATACGCTCCGGTGATTTTGTCTTGAATTTAAAAAATCATTCTCTCAAAAAGAACGGACAGTTGATTGAGCTGACACAGGTTGAATTTCAGATTATGGAGTATTTTTTCTCCAATCCCGGTACGGCTTTGGACAGAGGAAAAATCTTAACCCATGTTTGGGGTGAAACCTATGTTGGCGAAATCAAAATTGTTGATGTAAATATCCGCCGCCTTCGCATGAAAATCGAGGACATTCCTTCCTCCCCTCAGCATATCGTCACTGTTTGGGGTTTGGGCTATAAATGGGAGGCCTGAACCGAAATCATATAACTGAAAAGGTGGTACTGTGTTGAAAGGAATTACCAAACGCTGGGTTATAAACAGTTTGGGCGTTATTTTTGTAACTTTATTTATTTTAATTATCGCCGCTGCTTTTATAATACAGAATTTCTACTATAACAATGTTTATCAGACCATCAGCGGTCGTTCCTCAGAACTTGTCAATATCTTTAATCAGAATGAAAACTTTTTGGAAACAGCCCGTGAATATGTTGAGGATTTCCCCGACAAAGCCCTAATGGAGCTTATGGTTATCAACGCCAACGGAGAAATTATCATAACTTCAACAGGCTTTAAGCCCGACAACAATGAACTCATGCCCGATTATACCGAAGCACTGAACAGCGAGGACCATTCATCGACCTGGACGGGACGACTTTCCTCAGGCGAAAATGTCATGGCGGTCACACGCATTATTCGTGACAACGACGGCACTTTAAGCGGTGCTATCCGCTATGTGGTTTCTTTGGAAATTACAGACCGCAAAATTTTCATGACAATCGCTGCCGTATTCTTTGTTTGTCTGCTGATTATTCTGTTTATCGTGCTGTCAAGCACCTATTTTCTGCGTTCTATCGTCCGTCCGGTGCGTGAAATCGGCGAAACCGCCAAACGAATTGCACAAGGTGACTTCAACGCCCGTATTGATAAATTCTATGATGATGAAATTGGCGAATTGTGCGATACAATCAACTATATGGCAGGCGAACTCGGAACGGCGGATAAGATGAAAAATGATTTTATTTCCTCCGTATCTCATGAACTGCGAACACCGTTGACCGCAATTAAAGGCTGGGCGGAAACCATGCAGCTTGACGGCTGTAAAGACCAACAAACCCTTGAAAAGGGTATAGAAGTCATTTTGCATGAATCAGAACGCCTCAGCGGTATTGTCGAGGAACTTTTGGATTTTTCCCGTATTCAGGACAGCCGTATGGTGCTGATGATGGACAAACTCGATATTATCGCCGAATTGGACGAAGCCATTTATATGCAGAGAGAAAGAGCATTGACAGAGGGCAAACATTTGGAGTATGATGAACCCGAAATGCTGCCGCCCGTTCTTGGTGACAGAAACCGCTTGCGTCAGGTGTTTATCAATATCATTGACAACGCCATTAAATATACGCCGAGCGGCGGTGTTATCAACATTCAAGCCTATGAGGAAAATAAACAAATCGTCATTGTAATAAGTGACAGCGGCTGCGGTATTCCGGCACAGCACTTGCCGAATGTCAAAAAGAAGTTTTACAAAGCAAATCAGACACAGCGTGGCTCAGGTATCGGCTTGGCGGTTGCTGACGAAATCATGAAACTTCACAACGGTTCTTTGGATATTGACAGCACCGAAGGCAAAGGCACGGTTGTCACAATTCGTATTCCAACCGTACCCGTTGAAATCGAAGAACCTCCCATGCCCGACACTAACAGCGTAGACATCTCCTCCCAATAATGGCAGGGCGTTGCCCCGCACCCCACAAGAGGCTTTGCCCCTTGACCCCACCAAAGGATTTACAACCCTTTGGAAACCCGTCTTTTGAGGAAAAATACGGGTTCTTATATGACGGCGTGAATAGCCGCCGAAAGGAGTTTACTTATGAAAAGAGAAAAAACAAAAATGATTACCTCTATCGGCGGTCAGGCATTGATGGAAGGTATCATGATGAGAGGTCCGAAGCGTACAACGGTTTCAGTACGAAAGTATGACGGCACGATTGAAAGTGTCGATATTGAACCGATGAATTTGGGCAAAAAATGCAAATTTTTCCGTTTGCCCATTGTGCGTGGTATCGTCAATATGATTGACTCATTCGGTACAGGCTATAAGGCGTTAACGATTTCCGCCGAAAAAGCTATGGAAGAAGAGGACGAAAACGAAACACCCGAAGAAGAAAAATCCCGCTTTGAAAAATGGTTTGACCGCCATTTCGGGCCAAAGATGTTCAACATTCTTATGACAATATCCATGATTTTTGCAATAGCAATCTGTGTGCTGATTTTCTTTTTCGTGCCGTCATGGATTTTTAACCTTTTGGCAAACGGACTGCCGTTTTTAAATGACGCCATGATATACCGTTCCCTGTTTGAAGGCATTTTCCGTATTGTTTTGTTTTTGCTGTATGTCGGCTTTTGTTCCGCAAACAAAGAAGTTAAGCGAACATTCCAATATCATGGTGCTGAACACAAAACCATTTTCTGTTATGAATACGGTTTGGACTTAACGGTTGAGAATGTTCGCAAACAAATCCGTTTCCACCCCCGTTGCGGTACAAGTTTTTTGGTTATCATGCTTTTAATCGGTATTATTATCGGATTGTTCATTCCATTCACTAACCCGTTTTTGAGAAGTGCCGTCAAAATTCTGTGTTTGCCGTTGACGGTCGGTTTTGGTTATGAACTGATTAAAATTTGCGGCCGCCACGATAATTGGTTTACGCATATTATTGCCGCTCCCGGTCTGTGGGTACAAAGAATTACCACAAAAGAGCCTGACGATGATATGATTGAGGTTGCAATCGAGGCTATGACCTGTGTTATCCCCGAAAACGGAGAGGACCGTATCGCATGACACTGAATGAACTGTATCGTTACGGAAAACAAACGCTCCGCAATAATGAAATTGAGGATTACACCTGTGACGCTCTTATGCTCATGCAAAACTGTTTTGGCGTTGACCGCATACAATTAACCATTCACGGCAACGAACCCGCCGATACCGACAAAGAAACGGAATACAGGCAAAAAATTGCCCGCCGTTCTGAGGGCTATCCCCTGCAATACCTTATCGGCACATGGAACTTTATGGACCGTCTTTTTTATGTCGGTGAGGGCGTTTTAGTTCCTCGTGAAGACACCGAAGTTGTTGTTCGTGCCGCCTTAAAGCGTATGGAGGGAATAAAAAATCCCCGTGTTATTGACTTGTGTTCGGGTAGCGGTGCGATTGCGGTAACACTTGCTTTGGAGCGTCCTGACGCTGAGGTTTATGCGTTGGAATTATCCGAAACCGCCTTTGGCTATATGCAAAAAAATATTGCTTTCCATAATGCCGACAATGTAAAACCCATGTTAGGTGATGTTTTTACAAAGCATACGGATTTTGATGACCACAGCTTTGATGTTGTCGTGTCAAATCCGCCTTATATTTGTTCAGGAGAAATTCCCACTCTGTCAAGGGAAGTCCTGAACGAACCGCACCTGGCACTTGACGGCGGTATCGAGGGCATTGATTTCTACATAAGCATTATAAAAAATTGGACAGCCAAAATAAAACCTCATGGCAGTTTATGTTTTGAATTTGACCCCGCACAGGCAAAAACGATTGCCGAAAAAATGACGGCAGTCGGCTTTGGGGATATTAAAATCTTCAAAGATTTTAATGAAATGGACAGAGCCATAAGCGGACAAATGTTTAATATCAACACAAATACTTAAAGCATAAAAAATCACTCCGTTCATATATTGAAACGGGGTGATTTTTTTGAAAATGTTAATACCGAAAAGGCTTGCCATGTATATCAATGACGAACTGACTGACGCTGAAACTTACCGCACACTCGCAAAAAGTACAAACAATGAAGAAACGGCGGCTGTCCTCAACTCCATAGCAAAAGATGAGGACGAACACGCCGATATGTTTTCCAAACTTTACAAAATGATGACAGGATATACCTTTCAGCCTGACCCCGTCCGACTTCCACCCATGTTGCCGCTCAAAGCCGCCTTAAAAAAGCGGATTGGCGAAGAAATCGCCGCCTCAGAAAAATATCGGAACGAGGCATTGGAAAATCAGGACAAATTCCGTTTGCGTAATGCCTTTATCAAAGCCGCCCATGACGAAGCCCTCCACGCCATTCTCATTCTCTCCCTCGACCGATAAGTTGGGGACTTTTGCAATTAGGATTTGGGGATAACAAAGGTCATGGAGAATTGATTATCGGGGAGAATTTCTGCGAACAGGTCACCGCCCTGTTTTCGTGCAATCTGTCGGCAAATATACAATCCCAAACCGTTACCCCCATGAGTACCGACATTTGAACCACGCCAAAAACTTTCAAAAACATGGGGCAATTCATTCTCACTCAGTGTACAACCGCTGTTTATAACCGTAACCAAAATACAGCCGTCTTCCTCCAAAAAGGAAACGGCTATTTTTTTGCCGTCACCGTATTTTATGGCGTTTTCAATAATATTCTGCACCGCCTCGATACTGCGTTCCTTATCGCCGTTAAGCAGAACATTCGCATAGTTCCCGACCGTAAATTCCGTTTTGAGAAGTTTCAACTTTTCGGCATAAAATGTTGAAATCCCTTCCACCAATTCCGAAAGATAAAACATTCCTTCGGAAACCTCAATCTCCACAGCTTCCTCAAAAGAGGCGGAAACAATCTCCGAAACATATTTTTTGATTTCATTACAGTTATCGACAATATGGGCGGCAACTTCCTTTTGTTTGTTTTCATCTTTATAAAGATTGCGTTCCAACGCTTTGGCGTATAATTCAATAACGCTCAACGGTGTTTTTATATCATGCGACAGCGACAAAACAAGCGTTTTTTTGTCCCTTTGTTCTTTTAGGGCAATTTGCTTTTGTTTCTCAATATACACTCTCAGCATATCCAAACCCCAAGTGAATTTTCCGAAATAACGGTTTTTATTTTCGCTCAGCGGAACGGTTAAATTGCCTTTGGAAAGTTCATACGGCACATCTCTCAGGCGTTGAAACGGCTTTAAAATCCGCACCGACACCCACAGCAAAAGACCGACCGCAAACAAACTGACCACACCCAAAAGAACATTGACAAGCACAAAAATTTTTGTGGTGCTTTCCGTTTGAAGTGTATATTCCAGACGATACAGGTCATTGCCGACCGAAGCAATAACATAGCTGTTATCACTTTTATAGAAATCGGCTTTGTTTTCGTCCGTTTGTTTTTCGATATGCGTAATATATTCATAATCGGACAAATCAATCGGTTCGTTTTTTTCCAAGAGCAGGGAAATACGGTTGACCTCTACCCGATAGGCTTTATCGCTTGTATGATTTGAAAAAAGCATGGTTACAGTTATATTTGCCACCGCAAACAGCACCGCTATGAGAACGATAACCGCTATCCATAATTTTTTTATGCTATTCATAGCGGTAACCAACACCCCATACCGTCATAATTTTTTTTGGCTGTTTGGGGTTATCCTCAATTTTGGAACGCAAACTTTTAATATGTACCGTCAGCGTTTGCGGTTCACTGAAACTGTCAAATCCCCAAATTGTATTGAAAATCATATTTTTATTGAGAACTTTGCCTTTATTTTCCATAAGGAGCAAAATCAATTCAAATTCCTTTTGTGTCATCGGCAACGGCTGATTGTCTTTATAAACGATATGGGCGGATTTATCTATGCGGATATTGCCGTCAATCAAAGTATCACTTTGATAATGACGGCGGAAAATGCCTTTAATTTTCGCCAAAAGAATATCAATATCGTATGGTTTTTCGATATAGTCATCAGCTCCGAGAATAAGACCGTTGAGTTTATCGTCTTTTTCGGTTTTGGCACTCACCATGATAATCGGGGCATTACTGCCCGTACGGATTTTTTGACAAACCGCAAAACCGTCCATTTTGGGCAACATAATATCAAGAACAACCAATCTCGCCCCGTTTTCTTCAAAATAACGGATTGCCTTTTCGCCGTCCTCACAGAGTTGAACCGTATAACCCTCATTTTTCAGAAAATCGCACAGCAATTCCCCCATTTCCGCATGGTCCTCCACAACAAGAATATCAACCATTGTAATACACGCCCTTCAATTTATTCAACAACATATTTCCATTATATATCATAGAAACATATTACTTATTGAAAATCAATTTAATTATCAAGACAATTAAGAATATAATCCAGAAAACGGCAACTGCAATAAGCAAATATTTCATGGAAAGGTCCTCAGAGTTTATTATTACAAATATAGTAAAAATGACTGTTCCGATACAGAGAACAAACAATACAAATGCCAATATTATTCTTACAAATAAAGGCATTTTTTTGTTTTCATTCACAGAAAATATACCAATCAATTCCATCAAAAATTCAAACAAACAACCCATTTTCCACCTCAAATTTATAAAAGACTGTCAGAAAAGCAATCAGGTTTTTGCTTTTCTGACAGATAAGAATTTTCTATAATTTTATGTCAAACATACGAACAATATCGGTAAAATGACGATCTATGCACTATTGTCAACTTTAAAGATTTTACTTTTATCCTCTCACAGTTTTACCAGCCGAGTTCCATAAGATAATTGTTAAGGCGGCGTTCCCTGTCACGAAGGGCGGTTTCGTCAGTGTATCTGCCTAAATTATACTCTCCTTTGATGTCGCCGTCAACTATGTACAGAACCCTTGTGCATTTGGCGGCAACCTTGACATCGTGCGTAACCAACATAATCGTTGTGCCTTCATCATTGATTTTCTTTAATTCCTGCATAACTTCCTCAGAACTTGTGCGGTTTAACGCTCCTGTCGGTTCATCGGCAAAAATCATCTTCGGACGGTTAATCATGCTGCGGCAAATACACGCCCGTTGAAGTTGTCCGCCCGAAACCTCATTGATGTCATTGTCAGCAATCTCTATAATGCCGAGTTTTCGCATGAGCGTTTCGCCATAGGCGATTTTTTCCTTGCGTGTTGTGGTGTTGGACTTGGATTGGCAAGCGGGCAGAATGATATTGTCCAAAACCGTCAGATTTTTGAGCATATACATCTGTTGGAAGATAAATCCCATTTTATTCAGACGGATTTCGGAAAGTTCCGTTGCCGAAAGTTTGGCAATATCTTTGCCGTCAAATTTGATTTCCCCTGCGGTTGCCTTGTCCATGCCTGAAACGGAATAGAGCAAAGTTGATTTGCCCGAACCCGACGGTCCCATAACGGCAACCATTTCCCCTGCCTCGACTGAGAAATTGACATTCCTCAGAACATTGTTTTGACGCTTGTTAATGATATATGTTTTGCACAAATCTTTGACTTCAAGAATTTTATCCATAAAAACGACCGACCTTTCACTTTAATTTTTTTATTCAATGCTATTGACTTCCGAAGTGGATACACTGCGTACCTGTTGATTGACGATAACAACCGCAATAATTGTACAGGCAAGGACAACCAACGGACAAATGACATAATTAAGGAGAATATTTGCGTCAAAAACGATAGAGTATGCACCCATCATTCTGAAAATACCGCCGACGGCAAGCTGTCCGACCGGCTGGGAAATCAGGATTGCAAGAACCGTTGCCGCAAGCATGACGATTGACATTCTCAAAGTCTGGCGAATGATAATTGACCTGTTTGTAAAGCCAATCGCTTTAAGCATGGCAATTTCTGACTTTTCCCTGATAAAGAATGATTTTTCCATAAGCACTGCCACAAGCACATTGATAATGATAACAACAAGCAACACCAGATAAACAACACTGCTCATATAGCCTGCGACACCGCTGATTGTTTTGTCAACATATTCACCGCCCGTATAAATTTCAAATTCGGGATAAAGTTTTTGTATTGTTTCAAAGCGTTCTGCTATTTGTGTGTCTGTTGGATTATCGGTGTAGCTGATTTGATAGGCGAAAAATCCCACCGCTTGTGAATAATCGAGTTTAACATTCTGATGAAAACGGATACCTTCGCCCATTTTGTTCATTGATTGAAAAATGGCTGTTACAATATAGTCCTTTGTTCCCTCATTGGTTGTTATTTGGACTGTATCGCCAATTTCCGCTCCGATATTGTCGGCAACAATATAAGTAAGGGCAACCTCATTGATATTTTGCGGAGCTGTGCCGCTCATATAGGTATATTCATCGGTTGTTGTGCCTGTTCCCTGAAAAGCCAAAGATTTATAGCTTTTATCGCCCTTTGCTATTGCAAAGTTAAAAAGACCCTCTACGGCACATTTTGCCTCAATGCCGTTATCGGAAAGTTTTTGTTCCATTTCCGAAAGATAGGCTTTAATTTTGTCGTGGCCGTCCGTTTTTATATACTTTTCGTTTTCGGTGGAATTTCCAACATAAACATCACTTGGCCGCATACCGAGCCATGAAACTAATTTTCCGCTTTGCAGTGTACTCATTGTATTCAGAATGACGGTAACAAGCAGAATACTGATTGCAAAAGTTACCATGACGATTAAAAAGCGTTTCAATCCGCTGAAAATATCGTTAATCGCCATAAACGGAACAGGACGGAGTCGGCTTTTGGAGAGGTGCATAATGCCTTTTTTCTTATAGCGTTCACCTGTTTGACCACTGCGTATAGCGTCAATCGGAGTGACTTTTTTAACTTTTTTGGTACAGCCGTAACAAAATCCCATGATAATCAAAAGCACCAAAACGGACGCTGCAATATTGATTAAAATGCCGCTCTCACTTCCGATAACGATATTTTCGGAAACCTGTTTAAGGAGCATATTTCCAAACGGAATACCACAGACAAAACCGATAACACCGCCGACAACCGACATGACAAAATATTTTGCCATATAAAGTCCACGAATTTTTATGTTTTTAATGCCGATAGCTTTCATGATACCGATTTCACGAAGTTCCTCGCTCAATGTAAATGTAATGGTAAAACGAAGGATAACAAAGGCAATTATGATTAAAAAGGTACTGACAATAAGCAATATGCCTGCCATAATCATATCATATATGTATGTTATCTGCAAAAGCGACCTTGCACAGGGGAACAGAATTGTTGAATAATCGACCGTTGCCTGTGCCAATGCGGCGGTGTCAGTCGTACTAACATAAATTAACGCACCCTCATAATTTTCTATTTGTTCAAAGGCGGTAAATTTATCAAAATCGGCTTTACTCAAAATAAATCTTGGAGAACCCATTAAAGGCGAACCGAAAACAGCATCTTTAATTGTACCCCTGACCGTAAATTCCACCTTGACATCAGCAAGGGTAATGCTGACTTTATCTCCGACTGAAATACCAAAATCCGAAAGAAAACTTTTTTTCAGATAAATTTCACCTTCATTGATTTCCGTAATTTCGTTGTTATTGCCGTCAAAATATTTTGTAGGAGAGCCGTCAAGCGTACAGATAAGACTTTGGTCGCCCACTTCTCTTTTTATGCCCTTATACTCTAATGCGTCACTGCCTGCATAATAGCATTTTTCGCTTTTACATTCGGACACATAGTCCAAACCTTTGATGTTTTCCTCCATGTTTTGACTGCTTTCTGCCGTACCCCTTGTAACAATCAGATAATCGGGAACGCCCGCTTTGTCAAAATAGCTGTTCAAAGCCGTTGTAACCGCCATAAGGTTGTTGGCACTTGACGAAACAAACATCACCGCCAAAATAATGAATATCAGCAAAATGACATTCATGGTTTTTTTGCGTTTTAAGTCCTTTTTCAAGATGTTCCGATACATATTTTTTACCTCCGTTCTTTGATGTCATCATTATATCTTAACAATTATTAAATAATCCTTAAATCAACTCAAAAAAATAATGATTTTTTGAACGGTTCGATAATTCACGAAACAAAAAAGGAGGAAAACCTTTTTACAGGCTTTCCTCCTCTTTATTTTTGGGTTATTCCTCATAAACTTTGTAATTGCGTTTGCTTGTTTTCTTAATGGAATAAAGTATGGTATCGGCGTGTTTCAGAGTTAAAGTCATGTGGGCAATATCGTAAACCTCACCGTCAGCAATACCAATGGAACATGATACCTTGCTCTCATCGGGAACATCTATCGTGGTATGCATATACTTTTCCATGCTCGGAATGAAATGGTTTCTTTCCTCGATAATTTGATAAATCCGTTTTGCGGTTTCAACACCGTCCTCTTTTGTTTTTCCGGGCAAAACAATTATAAATTCATCGCCGCCGTAACGCACACAATAACCGCTTTCGCCTGAAACTTCCTCGAACAGTTTTGAAAACTCTTTGAGGATAATATCACCGACATCATGTCCAAAGGTATCGTTACAGTATTTAAAGTTGTCCAAATCCATATAAAGCACAACAAAAGGTATATCGGGCAAATTTTTCTGCTGTTTTTCCCGTTCATGGTCCATAACCTTTTTATTAAAACCGTTGCGGTTCAAAAGACCTGTCAGGAAATCCGTAACAGCACTCTTTTGGAGTTTGCGGTTCATGTCATTGATTTTAATGCGTGTTCTCAAACGGTAGAGTGCATCGGACAGTTGTTTGAGGGCAAATTTGAAAATGGTCAAATCATCGGTGCTGAGGAATTTAATATCCCCCGTCATGTTATCGTGCAGACTGCTCAGACCAATCATATAACCGCACAATTTATCATTTGAAACCATAGGTACACACGCCATTGATAAAACCTTGTTCAGTCCAAACAAAGAAATCAATTTCGCATTGTCAAAAAAGCTCCGTTCAAAACGGGACACGACAAACTCTTTATGGTGTACGCTGAAATATCTGTTCAGATTTTGTATGCTCTCATCGTCAATATCCAAATCCGGAGTTTTGTACAGAACCTCAGGCACACCGTCCTGTATATCGACATACAGAATACGGTCAACATTATAGTTGTTCTGAATAATGGACATGGCGTTCTCAATAAAGGTTTCCATTTGGACATTATCACGATTAAGAGCCTCTTGCCATGTAACAAGAAATTTTAAGCCCTTGTTTTTATCCGCCAGCTCAATTTCCATAGACTGTATTCTGTAAAGATTTTCAATTTGGTGACGGGTTTCGATAGATATACCCAAATAGATTCGCTTATGTATCACTTTTTTCTGATACAGATGTGCAAAAAGGGTTTCTTCTTTCTTTTTATAACCGTATTTGGAACAATAGTCAATACAATCCTCCAAAACTTTTTTTGCTTCTTCATTTCTGTTTTGAAGTTTGTAAAGTTCCGCTTGCTCAACGGCAAACTGCGGATAAGACAGGAATAAAAAGCCGTCCGAGCGGTTCATGTGAAATCTGGCTCTGTCAAAATAATACTGTGCCAGCTCAATATCATCAGCTTTTGCAACAAGTCCGCTTGTAAAATAATACAGGAACATATCATCGTCCCAGAGAAAATAGTTCGGCTCTCCGTCCGGCTTTAAAATATGACGCAGCATACGCTCCATTTGGTTAAGATAAAAATTCGCATTGTAGCTGATACCCATACGATAGCTGCAAAGCACCAAAAAGCCGTAAATTTTCGATAAATTGCAAATCCTCATGCGGTTCATCTTGATTGCTTTCAGGATTTTCAAAACCAAAAGCAACAAATCGTATGCGTCCTCGTATTCTTCCGCCAAAATTGCATTAGTTGCTTTGTTATATAAGGTTTCGGCAATATAATAATTATCCTTGCACTGCATATATATTTTCAATGCCTTGTTGAAGTATTCATCTGCCTGCTGAGTTTGCTCGCTGACAATACGGTTGTAGCCCAAACCATTATAAATTGCCGCCTCCTGCGAGGGGTTATTATCATTCTCAACGATTTCCAGACATTTTTTATAGTAATAATCAACGGAAGAATAATATCCGTAACCCTGAGCCATAAGGACATTTTTCTGCCATGCGACAAACAAAAGATGATTGTTATTCAACTTCTTTGCAAATTCAATACCTTTCAGAAAAGCAACCGGTTCTTCGTATTCGTCCTTTTGGTCGCTGTAATATTTTCTTTCGTTACAGTAACCGAAAATATAGATATATGCCAAATGATTATAATAGCCTCTCTTTTCAGCCTCTTTGAGAAAGTCAATATATTCTTCCTCTTTCAGACAGCAGTCCCACCTGAGTATGCTCTTAAAGCCTTTCATTTCGACTATCAGTTCAATAAGTTTCGCATTAAACATACAGTCCTGTGAGTTTGTCCGTTCCGCCCACTTGTGGAGTTTAAGAATATTTTTCTCCGCCAGCGGATACTGTCCCGCATAAGCCTGTACCATGCACAGCAAATAGTAATACTCAAAGTGTTCATAGGGTGAGCCATCTTGGATAACCGTTTTCAGCCGTTCACACATCATCAGAGCCGTTGTTGTCTGTTCATTTTGTGCTGAGGCATAAATATACAGTTCATAAAATTCAACCAGATTTTTTTGGGAAATATTCTTCTCGGTGATAATTTTATGGTATATAATATCCAAATAATACAAAGCCTGGTCAAACGCCGTTGTCATGACCATATTGTTAATTTCCACCAAATGCCGTTCCAGACTTCTTTTTGTCGTTTCAAAGGTACTGTTGTCCGTAGCATTGTCCTGTTGTGTGCTTTGGATATTCCAATCCAAAAGCACATTCTGTATTTCCGCCTCGTTAATCAGTTTAATCCAGTAATCACGGGCATAAACCGGTACGGCATAAGCCTCATTATAGTTTGCCAGAATAGAAATATTTTCCATTCGGCGTTTCAAAATTTTATGCAGGAGTACAAGCGTGGACTGCTCCGAAAAATGCAGTTTATTAAGCACCAAAAACAATGTATGTTCTTTGGAGATATACTCAAAGATATTGCACATGGAATTGAGAAACATCTGTTGTTCATATTCTCTTTCCACAAGAATCATATCTTCATCACGGGAACAGATACCTGTTTCAATATAGGATTTAAATACGGAACGGTACGAGAAATAGACATTTGATTGAATAATAAAATCGTCAACGGATACGATGTCGGCATAATACTTCTGATAAATTTCCCTAATCCAGCTCAAAAATGGAGCGTATGCTTCCTGTATGCTGCCTGTGGAAAATTCGTGATAAAGCAAAACAATATCCGCCTGACTTTCCGAAACCGAATTTTCGATTTCCTCAAACGGAACATTTAGGTTATTATAATGTTTGACGAAAAGCATGGTGCTGCGATTTTGTTCCAGATTATTGATAATTGTATTAACAATTTTACGAATATAAAGTTGTACATATAATTCCACGCCAATGCCCCCAATCTATAATTATATATAATTATATCAAATTCAATGATAGTTTTCAATAAGAAAACGAATTTATGTATGAATTAAATATTAACATTTCTGTCGAAACAGCACTTTTGTACTTAGAGTTAAATCTTTTGTACAAAAAAATCCTCCCACAGTGTCAAACACCACAGGAGGATTTTAAAAGCCCGCAAAAAATTATTTTTCTTTTATAACGGCATTAACAATCAGTTTGCGGATTAAATCCAACGGAACAATCGAAACCGCCATAACAAGTACAGCCAGCCATTCATTCCAAGTCAAACCGTAGCATTGGAAAATATTTCCGCCAAGATAGGTCAAAGCAACCTGAATGACAATAATAATTCCCATAACGCCCAAGAAAGTCTTGTTGTCCTTGATACGCTCAAAGAGGTTCAAACGCTCGGAACGGACATTGAGTGCATTGAATACGGAAACCAAAATGAAGAAGCAGAAATACGCTGTCTTTACATAAGCGTCCGGACTTAAATCTTTGCCGTCACCTATACGGAAGAACACGCCTGACAAAGGTCCGTTCAAAGTCGGTGAGCAGAGGAACAGCATTGCAACGCCGAGTCCAACAACCCACAGAGCCGCAAGTGCAATCTGTGACTTCATCTTTTTGCTGATAATGCTTTCGTCACGGCGTTTCGGCTTTTCGGTCATATATCTTTCGAGAGCCGGTTCACCGCCGAGTGCAAGAGCCGCCAATGTATCCATAATGAGGTTTACCCACAAAATCTGTGTGATTGTCAACGGTTCTTCCAAACCGCAAAGCGGCATGATGAATGAAACCAAAACGGCGGCAATATTGATTGTCAACTGGAATACAACGAATTTACGAATGTTGTTGAAGATTGTACGGCCGTACAAAATCGCCTTGTCAATGGAGTTGAAGTTATCGTCCAAAATAACGATGTCGCTTGCTTCTTTGGCAACTTCCGTACCGCTGCCCATAGCAAAACCAATATCGGCTTTCTTCAATGCCGGTGAGTCGTTAACACCGTCACCCGTCATACCGACAACAAGGTTCAAAGACTGAGCGATTGTTACCAAACGGCTCTTATCCGTAGGTAATGCACGGGCAACAACACGAATGTTCGGAATAACTTTCCTGATTTCATCGTCAGACATCTTCGCCAACTCATCAGATGTAAATACCAAATCCGTATCGTTCTTGATAATACCGGCGTCCTTTGCAATCGCAACGGCTGTTTCCTTACGGTCACCCGTAATCATAACAACCTGTACGCCCGCACTCTGTACTTCCTTAATAGCCGTTACGGACTCCGGACGAACTTCATCACGGATACCGAGAACACCGACCAAAGTCCAGTTATTCTCATTCGGGAGGGCATCGTCCTTCAAGGGGGCGTCTGCCGTTGCAACAGCCAATACACGAATTGCACGAACGGCAAGCTCATCAATTTTTTCATTCAAAACCTTGCTGTTGAACTTTTGCTTTTTGCCGTCAGCGTCATAATAGTGGGAACATCTCTCGATAATCTTTTCGGGAGCACCCTTAATCAAAGTAAGGTTGTAATCACCGCTAACTGTTGTTGCACTGTACTTGTTCGTACTGTTGAACGGAATGGAGGAAACGGTTGTCAGTTTTGCCTTCATATCCGCCTGTGCAACATACATCAATACGGCTCTCTCTGTCGGGTTACCGCCGACAATCTTCAAATCCTTGCCCTCACCGCTGATTAAAGCGGTTGTGTTGCCTTTAAGGCACATTGTCAGCAAATCAGCCTGTCCTTTCGGCATATCGGTGTGTGACTTGCTTTCCTTGCCTGCACCGTCAACATAAACAACGGCTTCAAGTTTACCTTTTGTGATAGTACCTGTTTTATCGCTGAAAAGAATGTTCAGGCTGCCTGCGGTTTCAATACCGTTGACTTTACGAACCAATACATTGTCTTTCAGCATTTTCTTCATGTTCATGGCGGATACAAGGGCAATCATCAGCGGCAAGCCCTCAGGTACAGCCATAACGATAATAACGACCGCCAACATAACGGCTTCAATAATGTCGCTTACAAGCATCATCCAGCCGAGGCCGTCAATGCTTGAACCGATTGCCGCAAAATAGCCCGCAAAACCGTTTCCAACATCAGGGTGTGAGAAGAACAGCATAGCTTTGAGCATGAACGCAACGGCGATAGCGATACCGCCGATGTAACCGAACTTGCTGATACCGTTAGCCAACTTTGCGAGTTTAACTTTCAAAGGCGAATCTCTGTCATCATCGGTTTGAAGTTCGCTTGCAATCTGACCGTAAACGGATTTGTCACCGACAACGGTAACTTCCATAACGGCATTACCCGAACATACAACCGCACCACGGAAAACTTTATAGGGATTTAAGAAGTCCATAGCTTCCTCTTTGTCCTCAAAGTTTTCGGGAACGGCGATTTTCTTTGCCTCTTTGCTTTCACCGTTCAAAACGGATTGGTCAACCGCCAGAGAACCGTCCACAATAATGCCATCCGCGGGGATTTTGTCGCCGCTTTGGAGCATAATGCAGTCACCGACAACAATGTCATTGATAGAAATTTCCGTAATCGTACCGTTGCGGAAAACCTTAACTTTAATCAATGACGCTTCTTCTTGGAGCTTTTGGAATGCATTTTCGTTGTTGTGTTCTGAAATTGTCGAAACGAATGTTGCGATAATAACGGCAACCGCAATACCTACCGCCTCATACCACTCGGACTGTCCGAAAAAGACCATGATAACATTGATAATCAATGCCACGCAAAGAATCTTAATCATCGGGTCGCCGAAATTTTCAAGGAGTTTAGACCAAAAACTCTCACGCTTTTGTTCCGTGAGGCTGTTGGTACCGTATTTCTCCCTGGAAGCCTGAACCTGCTCGTCCGAGAGTCCAAACTTTTTCATAACAGATACCACCTTTTTTAATATTTTTTAGGAAAACGCTGCGAAAAAAGGAACATTCCCCCAAAATGTAATGTATTAAATATACTATATTTTATAAATATTGTCAACGGCAAATTAAAATAATTTAAATGATTTACGGCAAGGCAAAAATTACTCACAGTTTGTCAGTTTTGCCACAATTTCTTTGTCACGGTCTGATTGTTCCAAAACTTCG
>JBJEQG010000034.1:0-5146 GCA_051881635.1 Acutalibacteraceae bacterium | reverse complement strand
GTTTGTCAGTTTTGCCACAATTTCTTTGTCACGGTCTGATTGTTCCAAAACTTCGGCATTATGGAGATAATCTGCTATGATTTCTTCGGCATTCTCCAACTCATAAATATCTCCGACGGGACCTTGTACCAGAAGTTTTTCCAAAAATTCACCAACCGGTGTCAATTCTTCCTGTGTCAGACCGGCTTTCAGTTTTTCGGGCATTCCTGACTTGACAAAACATTCCCTTACGGAATAATCTTCAAGGACTATGTTTTTATACCCCTCTGTTGCCAACCATTCTTTGATTTCATCGCTTGTCGGTTTCAGATGATGTACAGCGTGAATACGCCCCCAACCATGAACCTTTTGTGCAATTTTGAAAATACAGTCGTTGCTGTCCTCCCAATTTGCCATGACAAACAGGCAATAGAAAGTAAATTCGTCACTCAGTGCCAAATCCATAATGGCTTCTTTCAATGCATCGTTGAAATAGCTGAACAGCTCCAACATACCCAAACCGCATTTTACGGTTTCTTTATGTTTGGCTTTGACGGTCAGTTCAATCGCCAGATTGTATATGTTTTCAACACTCAGATTTTCACTGTTGTCGGAAATATATTTTTGGAGGTTGTCAATCAAGGTCAGCATACGGATTCCCGTACGGCGAAAATACTTTTCGATTTTGGAAGCAGCGGAACGCACACGCCCCTCGTTTGCCATTTGGATAAATCCTTTCAATTCCTCGTCAACCTCTATGTATTCGGGTTGCGTATGGAACAAACGAATACCGTCCAATGCACCGTCCGCAAAATAAACCGGTTTCTTTTGCGGGTCACTTTCGTCTTTGCTTGAAATGATGTCCGACTTCGGCAGAGAGAAATTCAACGGTAATGTGCCGTCCTCGTCCATGCAATCCCGAATATAATTCAAAACGGGAACTTGGAAATCTTCCTCCGCCTTAAAGGTCGCATAATCAAAATCGTATGTTTCCGCCAAAGTATCGTTAAACTTGCTGTTGCCGTTACGGGCATCAAACTTATCCGCATAGAATTTCGCCTGTTCATAGAGAAAGTCCTTAATATCGGAAACATTATAAATGCCCTTGTTGTTATAAAGCGGATTGTCTTTGAACGGGAAAGCCAAATGGATTGTTTTCTGTCCCTGTTTTTCAAGTTGGAGGAAAAGATGATAAGCACTGCGGTAAAAATCAAAGCAATATTTGCCGTTTCTTAAACTCGGACAAAAACGAAATGTTTTCTTAAAAATTTTCATTCCCACAGTCGGATTGGTATAGGCATAAACCAAAAGGCAATCGCTCTTGGTGGATATCATAGTCGGCTCGTCCCCCATTTCACGATTAACCAAATGCCAACACAAATCGGTATACTTTTTCGCTTCGGTAAAATTGCCCTTTTCAAAATAGGCAACGGCAAACATAGCGTAAGTAATATGCGGTATCTCCGCACAGCTTTTCTTGCCCGCCAAAATGGGATATGCCTTTTTGAGTGCTTTGTCGATGTCTTTTTCAACACTTAAAATGTAGTCAACATCGTTATTCAGTTCACAGGCGGCACAATCGTCCATGGAATCTTTTGGACAACGCTGCATTTCCGCATAACAATCCTTTGCACTGCCGACATTGAAAGAATCCTCCAAACCGTGAATATACAACAAAGTCCACAGCTTGTCGTAATAAGTTCTCTTGCTGTAACCGAAACGGGTACAGAAATCATAATACTGTTGGTATATGCTGACAATCTGTTCCTTTGGAATTTGCCAAAACTCATAGAAATTTTGGATAATCCACTTATATGACCACATCATGTCATAGGCAAAATCTTTCTGCAATTCGGGGTGTTCCTCAAAGAGTGCCAGATATTTCGGGAACATAATCGTTGACTGAAAATTATCGCAATAGAAAACATCTTGGTGCAAAAACTCATAATACAGCTCCAAAGCGTTCCGCCAATCCTGTTGTTCAAGTGCGGCGTTAATCGCACGATAAACACCGTCCCTTTTTGCCTCGCCCCTTTCCAGATTTCCGTAATACTTTTCCTCGTAATCTCTCAGTGTCACTTAAAACGCTCCTTTATTTTGAAATTAAAGTGTAGGTAATCCTCCAACACTTATTTGCATGATAATTTCCATGCCAAAATGCGGAAAACGGCATGGTTAATCAGTTCTTCATCAATCGTGCCGTCCTCAACGGCGGTAATAACGGATTGAAAAGCCGCTCTCGGTTCGCCCGTCATGATAATGTCATTTCCCGCCAGAACAGCCGCAACAAAGGGGTCACCATTATAGTCAGCAATCGCTCCCATAGATAAATCGTCCGTTGTAATCAGCCCCGTAAAGCCCAAATCCTCACGCAAAATCCTGTGAACTTCCGCCGAAAGTGAGGACGGGTTTTCCGTATCCATTGAAGTCACGATATTATGGCTGACCATAACGAAATTTGCACCGCTGTCAATGCCGCTTTGGAACGGCTTAAAATCCTCTGCCACAAAATCACTGTATGGGCGTGTGTCTGTCGCTGTTCCTGTGTGTGTATCGGTGTTGCCGCCGTAACCCGGAAAATGCTTTAAAGTTGCGGAAACATTGTTCGTTTGGTAAACATCAACCGTTTGGGCAACAAATTCCGCCGTTATGTCGGCATTTTCCCCCAAAGAGCGGTCATACATAAAATCCCCTTCTTCGGTCGCTATATCGCAAACAGGTGCAAGGTTAATGTCTATCCCCAAACTGTTGAGCAAAACCGCTTTTTCGGTTTCTTTGTCTTTCAAAAGCTCCAAACCGCCCTCGGCATAAATTTCTCTTGGGGACGCAAAAGGTTCATCGGCAAGATTTTCATGACTGCTGACACGCACAACCGTTCCGCCCTCCTCATCAACCGCCAATGCTAAATTGACGGGCAAAGCGGATTTATATTCCGCAAGCATGGTTTTGACTTCATCTGTTGTAAGGTCTTTAAAGTTTGACCAAAAAAGCACATATCCGCCCAAATGACATTCCTGTGCCAATTCAACCGCCGTACCGTCTGTCGGACATGACGCAAAAATCATCTGCCCGACTTTTTCTTCAATGCTCATGCTTTCCAAAAGTGTATAAGCGTCCTCATAATATGCCGAAAAAATGCCGTTATCCTGCCATTTCTGCGGTACTATGGAAACGGAAGTTTCAGAGCTTTCCTGTAATGCGGAACTTTCAACGCTTTCCGTCTGACTGACGGCACTTTCAGCAGACGGCGTTGAAACAACGGACGGTGTACTTTCGCCCGTACCGCATGAAGTGAGCATAATTGCCGTACAAATGCCGAACAAAAGAACCTTTGCCGATTTATGGAATTTCATCTTGCAAAACGCCCCTTTTCATTTCAGAAAGTCACAATGCGGTTAAGTTTAAGGGTATCAGCCATAAGAACTGCCCTTTCCATACAGGTATCATACATTTGTTCGGGAGAATGGCAGTCCGAACCGACCAAAACACGAATATCGGTCTGTGCGACTTTTTCCCAAAATTTAAAATGCGGATACGGATAACGCACACCGTCCTCATAAAGTTTTTTATTACGGCGAATACCGTTGGCGTTAAATTCCAAAATGGTATTATACTTTTGGGCGGCATTGATAATAATATCCATAGCTTTTTCGGCATTGTCGTCCCATGCAAAATCCCGTATAAACATGATGTCAGGGTGAGCAACAAATGCAAAGCACTTTGTTTTTAAGGCTCGCTCGATTGATTTCGCATAGCGTACAAAAACACCGCTGTCCCGTCCGTCATTGAATATATTTTCATCGCCGTTTATTCCCTCAAAAAAGTGTTGTCCCAATGCCAAATAATCCAAGCCATGCTTTTCCAAAAGTTCATAATAATACGGTTTTTGGCTGTCCAGATATTCAATCTCCAAGCCTTTTAAAATACGGATTTGTCCCTGATACTTTCGTGAAAGTTTTTCCAATTCCTTAATATAAACCGTCAATTCCGGATAAGCCATACGCAAGCCGTAATCCTTGTGAGGATACGGAGCATGGTCGGAAAATCCCAAAATCGGCATATCCCGTCTGATTGCCTCGCAAATATATTCTTCTTCCGTCCCGTAAGCGTGTTTACACCTAAAAGTGTGTGTATGGAAATTAGTTCGGATTGTGTTTGGAGTATTGTCGCTGATAACCCGTTCAAATTCATGTGAGGTAAACGCAAATTGTTCGGGATTATTTTGGAAATCCTTGCGAATTTCCGATATTTTCACAAAATCAAGCCTGTCAATTTCTTCCTTTTGCGGAGAAAAGCGTGAATGATTGATTCGGGCAACCAACTTATAGACATAATTAACCTCATTGCTGACAAAATTGCCTTCCTGAATATGCGTTTTTTGCATAAAGAGAAGTTTCAGATTATCGGTACAAACTTCAATGGAAAGTTCCTCGGCAAGCTCACGCAATGCCGCATCTAACGGTGTTTCTCCTGCATCTATATGCCCTGTGGCGGCGGCGTCCCACTTTCCCGCACATGAGTCTTTGTTCATACTGCGTTTTTGCAAAAGTACCCGTTCATCTTCCAAATACCATATATGCACACTTCCATGATATGCACCGTCACGATGCACCTCATTTCGGCTTTCCTGCATACCTGTTTTATCGCCGTCCTCAGTCAAAATATCAAAATATTCCATATTAAATCACCCACTACCATTATAATATACAATCCCGATTTTAACAAGCCATTTCACAAAAAAGCAATCATGGACTTTGCACCCTTTTGGGTAATATGAAATGCGTTATCCTCAACAAATTACAATCATGGTAGGAAAAAACGCCCGATACGGCAAAACCGTATCGGGCGTTTTCATTACATACTTTTAAATCCCAATTTCCGCCACTATATCAGAAAGCGTGAAAACGGATTATTTTACTGTGAGCGTAAAGGTCTTTGTAACAACCGTACTCTTTGCGTCCTTAACCTTGATTTGTACCGTATAAGTACCTGTTTTTGCAGGTGTCCATGTCTTTGTGGCTGTTGTGTCGTAACCCTTTAAGGTTGTCCAACTGTCGGCTGTGCTGTGCTTTACAACCATAGCATACTGATACGGACTTGTGCCGCCGCTGGCTTTACCTGTCATTGTTACGGAATTGCCCTTTGTAATGCTTGTTGCACTGATTGT
>JBJEQG010000033.1:2686-5330 GCA_051881635.1 Acutalibacteraceae bacterium | reverse complement strand
AAAACGGCTTTATCCAACTCAAAAACTGCCCCAAAATCCATACCATTATATAGGGGAAAAAACTACCGCCGCCATAGCATGAAACAAATAAAAACTTCCTTTGTACTATCCATAACTATAAGTTTCCATAATTTTAAAAAATATTATTTAAAAATTCAAATATTACTGTTGTATTTTTTGTTTCCATGTTGTACAATATACCATAATATGAACCAAAATCTTAAATAAGGAGGACTTTTTATGAACAACAACTTCAACCCTAACCCCTCGCAGGAAAGCCCCACTCAGCTCCGCTATGGTCTGTATAACCTTTTCTCAAAAGGCGTATTCCTCGTTTTTGGTATATCTTCTGTTGCAACGGCTTTCTTTCTCCTCTGTAAAACGATTATTACGGCTGTGACCGCAACCCAGGACGATATACTCCAATCCCTCTATTATTTCTTTGGCAGTGGCAGTGTTCCGTTTGTCAACCTTATTACGGGACTTTTGGCTGTGCTTTTCTTTGGTATGCTCGCTCTCTCCATGTTCAGAATTTACGGCGATGCAAAAAGAACATCGTCCTCGCCGACTCCCCAGAGTTTCGTGCCATTGATTGTTTCCCTTGTCTTTTTCATTATATTAGCCGTAATTATTACGATTACCGCTTTTGCGTCCCTCTCCGTTATCTCATACCAAAATACATTATTGGCTGAGGACAGCCCGAATATTCTGCAACCCCGTAATTCCGCAATAACACTTTTTGTTCCCTATGTTCTCTTTGCGGCGGCGGCAATCATGACCGCTATCGGATTGCTCCGTTTGACCGTTTCCATCAAAAACACCGTTTCCCTTACAAATGTATCAAATGCCGGTACTGTTGTTTCCATGATTGCTTTAATCTCCGGTGCGTTTTTATGCACTTGCGATTTTATGTCCAATCTTTCCCTCTTTTTAATGCCTTCATATTTAATGGGTAACTCTCATCAACTTAACCCCACTCTGTTAATCGTACTTATGCTTTCAACCTTAATCAGTGCGTCAACAACCGTTATGCTGATTTCATCAGCCGTTATCGTCAGCCGTTATAATGACACACTCCATAAAGTATTCCATTACAGAAATAACCCCTATATCGCACAATATGCAACAAATGTTGCACCACAGGAGCAAAACAGACGCCCCATGCCGCAACCGTCCGAATATCAACCGATTAACCGTTACGGCTATCAGGCTTATACCCCCGCTCCAATGCCCGCACAAAAATTCCCCCAAGCCCCTCAAAATCCCAACCAACAATTTATTTCTCAGCCATACAATCAATATTCTACGGCTGAAACAAACGAACCTGTTAATCTCACAAAAGAAACGACTGAACATGAGAAAACGGAGGAATAATATTTCTCCCAACAGTAAATCAAATCTATCCATATTGGAATTTAAATGATTTTAACTGACATCGTTCCAAAAACGGTGTCAGTTTTTTTGTCCGAAAATTCCGATTTTTCTTATAACAATGCGGTTCATTATTGATTTTGTAAATAAAACATGATAGAATGACCTTAAAGTACAATTTCCATTATTTTATAGAAAAGTGAGGTTTTCTTATGTTCAGCGACGCCATGTATCAAAACAACCCTTTATCCCAAAAGGGCTTGAACACCGTTAAAAGGTCATTCTCCTCAAATTCCGCAATGACCTTGATAATCCTTTACGGTGCTGTACTCCTTATCACCATTATTTCTTTTATTTCCGCATTGTCCAATCTTGATTATGTAGTTTCTCAAATCGGCTCTCTGCTCAACTCATTTAACACCTCATCTCATAGTTCAAGTTACTATTACCAACTTGCAAACCAAATTCGTGGAACATTTACAATCATCAGTATTCTTATGATTGCCCTTTATTCATTACCGTTCATCGGTCTGTTGGTATCTTTCATCAAGTCTAAAAACCCGTCCGAAACATCAAATCCCAAAGGCGGTCTGACTGTTCTTTTTGTTTCCGGTATTATCAATACCGTTATTTCCTCCATTATTATTATCTATTTGATTATTGTATTTTTCAATGCCATAAATGCAGTTTCAAAATACTCCAATTACGGCTATTACGGATATAACGCCGCAGCCTCTGCCGCACAGACAGGTCTGACCGTTGGTTTTATGCTTGTAATTGCAGTGTATATTGTCGTATTGCTTTTCTGTATCGGCATGACTTTATCCGCATATTCCGCAAAAAGAAGTATCAGAGATAATGTTCTCTATACAAAAGGCTGGAAACTTACCCGTGTAAGCTCAATCATTATGGCTTGTTTAGTCGGACTTTGTGCCTTGCTTTCCATTGGTGCTATCGCCCAACAGTTCTTTGCATGGCTGAATGTTGCATTATACACCGCTATATATATTACTTTGGCTGTGTTTATTACGGGACATTTGAGAAATATTTTCATTTTCAATAACGGCGGATTTATTCCTCCCATAAACAATACGAATACATATTATAACTCGACAAATCCGAATACCTATCCTCAACAGCCAACCGCTAACCAAAATTATTACGCTCAACCTCAACAGCCGACTGCTAATCAAAATTATTATGCTCAACCTCAACAGCCGACTGCTAACCAAAATTATTATGCTCAGCCCAAACAGCCGACTGCTAACCAAAA
>JBJEQG010000033.1:0-2586 GCA_051881635.1 Acutalibacteraceae bacterium | reverse complement strand
GGCACGCCTGTGGTTTCAAATGCCGTTACGGAACAACCCGTTAATTTAGTGAAACCTGTATCTTCAAATGAACAAGCTATTGTTTGTCCGTCCTGTAAACATACCCTTGTCGGGAAATCATTATTCTGCCCGAATTGCGGAAACAAACTCTAATCGTTTTATTTCCCCATAATTTCCCCATATAATAATTGGAACTAATACAAAAATCCCCCCCTCATTTAATGGGGGGATTTTTAAAAAGGAGAAAAATTCATGAAACAAATTGCAAATGAACAGGGAACAAAAACGGTCCTGGACTTCCTGTCCTCAAAGGTCTTTTTTTCACTTCCTCTGTTTTTTATATTAACCCCGTTGTTTTTAGTTTTTACACTGATACAATCGAAAACCGTCAATATACTTTTCCGCTTTGATAAAAGCGATATTTCTTCCGTTCTTCCCGGAATTATCTTTATTGCACTTATCGTTATCGCTGATTTTATAGCATTTTTAATCATGCATAAGCTGTATAAGATTTCCTTTTCTTACGATATATCCAATAAAAAGATATTCGCATATTTTACCTTTTTGCAGGCACTTTTGATTGTTTCCGCAATCATTTTCCTATCATTGGTACAGTGGATATTTATGGAAATCTCCTTTGATAAAAGCGGTGAGTTCAGTGGTAATCTTTCAAAACTTTTTTCTCCCAATAATCTGGAAACCTTTTTACCCTGGAATGTCAAATTCTTTACACTTCTCATTCTTTTTGCCGCAAGCTTTCTTTTCTGTATCGGGCTGACACGCTGGATACTTTCCGTAGAAAAAACACTGAAAACGGATAAAATTTATGTCAACGGTACGGCTTTTTTAAATATAACAGCTATTATTGATTGTATCGTTATCCTTGTGAACGCAATACTTATGCTTATTGAACAGGATTGGATTTTTGTTTTGTTTCTGTTTTCAATGTTTGCGTTTAATGTTGCAATTATATTTAATACCATGAAATATTTTAAGCTGTGCAATAAATCACTTGCAACGCAATACGACAGTTATATTGCCGAACTGCATGAAGATAAAGACATTGAATATTACGACACCTTTGCCGACCGTACGGAGGGAATTGCTCAGGAGGAAACCTTTTCATCTGACGAAACGCCTTACGAAATGGACGCCGGATTTGAAAACTTTGATTTTTATGTTTCAGAAAAAGTTGAAACCGATACCCAAACGGACGCACATATCAGTGGCACCTGTCCCGTGTGTAACAGCATATTGCATGGAGAAGATGTTTGTCCAAAATGCGGCTATATTATGCATAAGAGCGAATAAAATGAATATTGGAATACAAGCCGTCCGTAATGGCTTGTATTCCGTTTTTATTTTAGACAAGGGAAATACAGCCCATATTGTGTGTTGTTATCAGATGTACTTGTATTTTCTCTTGCCAATGAAACCATGATTGCAACGGCTTGGTAATTTCCGAGATGTTTATTTTCCTGTAGAAAAATATAGTGCGGATTTACAGGAATTTCAGTCTTGCAAAACACTTTTGACACTGTAATTTCAGAAAAGTAAAACAAGTTTGATAGACAAAAAAGGAAAAAATGATTATTCTCTATGTAGGTCGAAAGAGCAA
Organism: Acutalibacteraceae bacterium; assembly: GCA_051881635.1. GTDB lineage: Bacteria > Bacillota > Clostridia > Oscillospirales > Acutalibacteraceae > JBJEQG01. The sequence goes on along the minus strand of JBJEQG010000033.1, from coordinate 968 downwards.
ATCATTTTCAAAGGAGGAAAATTCTATGAAACTGAATGTACAGATTAAAAAATATCGAACAGATATGAACCTATCCCAAGAGGAATTAGCAGAAAAAATCTATGTAACCAGACAGACAATTTCAAATTGGGAGAATGGAAAAAACTATCCCGATATTCACAGTTTGCTACTTCTCAGTTCATTATTCAATGTATCTCTCGACCAACTTATTAAAGGAGATATAGAAACAATGAAAAGAGAAGTCAATGAAGCTGAAATTATGAAACTGAACCGTTATACGGTCATTTACGCTATTTGTTTGGTAGCAACCATTGTTTTTGCAGTTCCGTTTTTTAAATGGTTTGGTTTGTTTGCAATCATTCCGGAATTATTACTTTTTAGTTGTGCATTGTTTTTTGCCTTGAAAACTGAGAAATTCAAAAAAGCGAATAATATTCATACCTACAAAGAAATTATTGCATTTATGGAAGGAAAAAAACTAGATGAAATTGAACAGAAGGTTGAGGCCGGCAAACGCCCTTATCAGTATTTTTTGTTAGCACTTGGAAGTGGAGCTGTTACTGCATTGGTGTGTCTATTGCTCGATTGGCTTTTATCTTAATTAAGAGGAGAAATGTTCATGTTGGAAGAATTAGGTATCAGCAGTGGAACAACAATTATTATTTTGATTGCTTTATATTTTGTTGTTAAGTGGGCAGTCAAAAACGGAATAAAAGAGGCATATAAAGATATTAAAGGAAAAGATCAAAGCTGTGAGGAGCTTCCAAATAAATTTTCCAATACAGACAACTCTGAAAATCAATAGACCTGTTCGATAACTTTAAATCAAAACCACCAGTTAAACTGGTGGTTTGCACTGGCCCTTCAAGGCATATTACTGACAAGTGCCTAAAGGCACACTGAAAAGTTTGGTAACCGCATATTTTTCACAGGCAGCCGCTAAAGCGGCTGTTTGTTTTTGCCTACCT
>JBJEQG010000032.1:0-5350 GCA_051881635.1 Acutalibacteraceae bacterium | reverse complement strand
TCTTTTCACCGTGTCGATATACAGTCTGTCCACAACTTCGTTGCCTGTGTGTTGATATTCTCCGTCAATATCACGACACTCCTTGCAGCCAGGATGCTCAAGCATGAGGTTGGCCACGTGTTTGAAGTGGTTGCCCTTGCCGTCCCACAGTTCGCGGTGCATCGCCAGCCGGCCGTCGGTGTCATAGCTATAGAAGAGCTGATATTCCTCATTCTTCTTTTCATAGGCCAGCTGTCCGTCCACATAGTAATAGTCATATACATCACTGCCTACCGTTTTTCTCGTCCGAAGTCCGTTGCCGTCATAAGTATAGTTCACACTCGTTCCGGACTTGCTATAGGTCATCAACTGCCGGATAATGCATTCTTTTACCTCTTATATTTCATCGGAAGTAAGATCCTCTAACGGACAGTATTTTATAATAAGCTTTTTCCTTTCTTGTATTATTACAATATTACTGTTATTGACAATATCCTGGTAGTTTTTATCCATTCGCATGAATTGAAAGCTTTTTGAAAAATGCCGAACCGCCCCGATCATAAGGCCTCCAGCGATCAGTAATGCCATGATATATATAAAAGAGACTTCTTCTGTTAACAACAGCAATACAGCAAGAAAAACGAACACACTGAACACCAAATAAACCATAGAAGTAGAGAGCAGTAAGCCTGCACATTTGATTCTATCATTTTTCTGATGAAATTGATGTTCAGGCGTAATACTGGAATTAACCGAAAACGCAGAAAAGAGCACTTCATCCCGAAAAACATAGTTTCTCTCATTTACAACAAGGGATTTTTCTGTACTGATATTGACTCTGCAATCCAAGCACACGCAGATTACGAAAGAAATAACCCATCTGTTTTTAAATAGAGTGTCTGGGTATTGCACAAGCCTCAAGAAAGATGATCGGTTTTTACTATGGGATATATAGATTTTCTTTTTATTAGGATATATAACAGCCGATTCTCCGACATCCAAGGTCAGAAATGAGCCGCCATATCTAATATCTATTTTCGAATTAGCTTGATTGAATATTTTTATTCCCCTCATACCTTATTTCACCTTAATACTAATTGTGCCATTGAATTTTCCGTCTGAAGCATCTAAAATTCCGCTCATAAAACTTCCCCAAGAAGAGAACATAGCAACAATCTGCAGCGGCAAAAATCCAGATAACACATTATCAAGAACATATGCGTCTATATACTTTGCTGTAGAACTAGTGGATTTTGATACCAATCCCCATATAGCAAATCTTATATTTGAAAACACTTTATTCAATACACCATAAGACAATACTGGAACCATTTGTTCCTTAAAAAACTTTTGCAATTTATTCTTCGCAAATTTTTCAGCTATTTTCAGACCAAATTCAAACGATTTCATCGCAACACCTGCAGTTTTACAACAAAGAGAAATAACTGAATCGAACACTAATGCAGAAGCAGTTGCCGAGACTGATAAAATACCATTTTTATATTTAATGATCGAAAGGAAATCTTGAATCTTTTTCTTTATTATCTTTAGAATAATTCTAATATACTTATTCAATATATTAGCCGCTTCATTTAGTGATTTTTTCAAAGAATTCAGTGATAGAAGTCCTGTTGGATCACTATCATTCACCAGATTATTCTCACAATAAGCAAATGCATTATAACTAAGCGGTGTTCCGCTCAGACCCAAATAATCCGGATCATCTGCATTGATAAACCGGCCGGTCTCCGGGTCATAATAACGGCTTTGGAGATAGTACAGACCCGTTTCCTGGTCATACACATATCCCCTGTATCGCACAGAGTTCTGATAGGCGAAACTGCATTCGTCTACGAAGAAAACCGTTGACACTTCTTGCAAAAACGACAACGATGTTTTACTTCTCGGATAGCATTCGCTCTATAATTCTAAATTATATAAAGTCTTATAAAGAATCGAGAATAGTATCAATAACCAATAGATATAAACCTTTCCATGTTGCAATCAAAACTCTGTTATCATCAATCCACTCTACATCAGAACCGTACTCAAGTTTTTCACTGTGTAATACTCTCTTTGTGCTGATTTTAATAATCTTAACGCAATTAGAGAACAGGGCAATCGCTATATCCCGCCTGAGATCCGTAATTATTCTGCAAAAACAACCACTATTGACATCTTCAAAACAGTCTATTGATAAAACTTCTCTTGAATTCGCACCTTCCGGATCAAAGAGAACTATTGGTTCGATAAGACCTGAGCCCGCAGGGTTATTACAATGGATATCAGACAACATGATTGTTCCGCTTTTATCAATTACCACATCTTGCAAAATGCCATAAGCATGTTTCGTCTCCGGACTGTTGAAGGAGCTATCTAATATGATGATATCTCCTTCCGGAGAGCAATTATTAGCATAATGTACACAATAAACATATATTTTATTGTTTGCCGGGATAAGACAATGGACATTTTGTAATTCACTGAATCTACTTGTAGTTTTTGTTCGGCAATTATAATACTCAATCTCACGATGCCTATTTATCATCAGAAAGCCCTCATCATAACCAACGAAGCTGTTTTTTCTCGGTTCATAACGAAGATAAAAAGTGTCTTCTATCTTATTTTCCTTTGCGTTTAAGACTATCGTTTTTCCAGCAGTGTTTGAAAATAAATAATACTCTTTGTCGGTTGTCCAGCAGATTCGGGATAGATTCGTTAGATGCGGTGAAGTAAATGTTTTTGTTATTTTGTTATCATCTGTTATCTCAAAGCAATTCGCCCGACCGGCACCGACAGTAAAAAAAGAACTGTCTGAGAAAACATTGATATCATAATGAACGCCAGCGAGAATTTTAAACATTTTACCACCTCAAGAAGTCTTAAAAGCTGCAATTATTACTGACTTGATTACAAGTACTGCTGATATTACACCTTGCACCCGATATTTTTTATATGCAAATTTCACAATATCGTTTACCGCATAATAATAAGCGTTGGTATGTAAAAATTTATGAGGGTTATAATTTATATCAACGAGATTGATCGGACTATTTATATCCATACGACAATCATATTGCCATATATTTCTTGCAATACCAGCTTTTCTGGCTCTTTTAGCTATAATATGGTGTCTTTCTGTTTTGTTAGTTTTAGCTCTTGTGCTTGATTTTTGCACAACAGTGTTTAGAGCCGTCTTAAGACTATCTATTGACTGCCATATGCCAGTGCCAACTTTATACAAAAGGTCCAAAACAGATCTATTGATAAGATCTAACACACCTGAAGTTTTAAGTATTGCAAATGTTACAAATGTGAGTAATCCATAAAGAACCAACTTTGTGGCGTGAAAGGTAAAATAAAGAGTGATTGCTTCAAGAAGAGCTTTTCCAGACGTATCAGATCTATTTGTTGGATTATTCTCACAATAAGCAAATGCATTATAACTAAGCGGTGTTCCGCTCAGACCCAAATAATCCGGATCATCTGCATTGATAAACCGGCCGGTCTCCGGGTCATAATAACGGCTTTGGAGATAGTACAGACCCGTTTCCTGGTCATACACATATCCCCTGTATCGCACAGAGTTCTGATAGGCGAAACTGCCGGCAGGATATTCCACTCCGTTTGCGTTGGTGGCTGAGATCAGCTTGCCCCAGGCGTCATAATTATACTTGATGGTTGTGATTCCGTAAGCCGTATCATTCCAACCATCGCACGGAGTCATGACCAACCATTCTATCGGAGCTTATTTTTCTTATTCCAAGAAAACAACACCCTTAATGGTAAGACCATCATGCTCACATCTGTATCCTTTTGGACTAGCATTTTTGTAAGTCAAAACACTTCATCTTTCAACAACATGTATTCATAAGCAAACATATTGCTTTGCTCTGCTGTTTTTAATAGCGTATATTGTTCAAGGGCAACTTTGGCAAATTCCTGCGTATCGGTAGTAAAATCTCTTACATTACAGGCAGATAAAATAAACTCGTTATTAAAGCCGGAAATTCTGGCAACATAAGCGTCATTCACAATACTTACCGAGACCTTCACTCCATTGACTGTAACGGTCGATTTGTCAAAAAGGACAACGACACTTTCAGGTAAGGCATTTAAATACTTGCTCACGAGAAAATTAATACGCATACATAAGCTGTTGGTCTTTAATAATTCTGCTTCATATTGAACTGTTGCACCAGTATTGTCTTTTCCAAAGCTATATACATCAAAATATTCGGTTCCGGGAAAGCCGGAATTCTCTATCGTATAAGTAGTATATGTGTTGATTTTATTGTCGAAACTAAAATACGGAAACAAGGATTGCACATAGCTGCTTTTGCTTTCAACTATGTTTTCCGGTGAAAAATCACTTCGGCAAGTTAAGGAGCCAATACCGATCATGATTGCAACACAAGCCGGAACGACAATTAACACTGCAATAATCATTTTTTTGATTTTCGCAGGATTAAGTACTTTGCGCTTTATACAAATGATGCATATCCGTATAGCAATCGCTAAAATGAAAAGACCTTGTGCCACAAAAAGGATAGACATAACATATGTATTATCTAAACTATTAAACTCTTGAAACAAGATTATAGAATACATAATAAACGAAATAATCGCCGACAAAATTGAAACAAGCGATAATTTTTTAGTATTCATCATAATAACACCTTCCTATATTTCCCGCTTTTCAGTGAAAATGCATATATCCCATTATACGCCTTATCTTTGGTGATTTTATAAACGATATATTGCTGTAAACTTTTTGAATCGATTCCTTTTTCACCCCAAACAGCATTATATATTTTTTTCGCATTTGAGGCGTTTATCAAATAATAAATTATAGTTCCTCTCAACACAATATTATTCATAATGAATAAGTATGTTGGATTAAAATCACTGTTTGAAGTTGAGGTTTTCATACCTTCTTCAAATACGCAACTTCCATAATAATCAAGATAGAAGGACGATTTGTCATTATAGAACAATGAGCTCAATTTCCATGCATTTTTATCTCCAAATACAACTGAAAAAGTTCTTTTTTTCTTATTGTTGTAATACTCCACTTTAGCTTTAAACATGCCATTTTTATCAATAGATCCATTTTTATTGATTTCATATTTCATACCAACAAGTAAAACATCCAAAAACGCTTTTAGATAAAACAGAGCCATAATAACTTCTACTAATGCACTCACAAGTATATCATTAGCATAGCCTCTCGTATCCAATGCATTCACCGGATTGTTCTCACAATAGGCAAAAGCATTATAGCTCAACACACTGCCACCGGCACCTATATAACTTGGATCATCTGCATTGATAAACCGGCCGGTCTCCGGGTCATAATAACGGCTTTGGA
>JBJEQG010000031.1:0-24538 GCA_051881635.1 Acutalibacteraceae bacterium | reverse complement strand
AAGGCGGTAAATAGCCGCTTTCAAAACGCTTAACTACCTATTTATGTTTTATCCATGAAAGACCTTGAAAATACCCTTTATATTTAAAAAATTCGTTTTTGCCAAATTTTTTAAAATACGGTCTTACAAAGGTTTGCCAATAATGCCGTTTAGGGATAAAGGGTGGCATGAAAACTTCCGGCAAGGTATGCACAGCGTCTGCAAAAGCTGACAATGCCACATAATCTTTCGCCTGATAAAGCATGGAACAGGTGTCAACGGCGGCGGTCATAATTTGTTCGGTTTTATCGTTCGGGGTTTGAATTTTCATTTTTTCCAATACTCTTATCGTTTCTCCCAACGCCTCCGCATTAAATGCCGCTTTCGAGGCAAAAAGCCGCAATTTGACAAAAAGACTTTTATATTGTTCCAATTCTTCCTGTTTCATGTTTTTCCTCCGCATATACATTTCGGACATAATCATTGTAATTATGTCCGAAACTTTATACTGCCGCTGTCGGCATTTATTCCTTTATTTCCTCCATGCGGTAAATCTCGAAAATATCGCCCTCTTTAATATCGCTAAATCTTTCAAGGGTTACACCACATTCATAGCCCTGAGCCACTTCACGAACAGAGTCTTTAAATCTCTGCAATGAGGCAATCTTATCTTCAAAGATAACAATGCCGTCACGAACAACACGCACATCGGCACCTCTCTCGATTTTGCCGCTTGTTACATAACAGCCCGCAACCAAACCGACATTGGTAATCTTATAGGTCATACGGCACTCAACCTTGCCAAGCTGAACTTCCTTGAATTTCGGTGCTAACATACCTTTCATCGCCGCTTGAATTTCCTCAATGCAGTCATAAATAACTCTATACAGACGGACATCAACACCGTCACGCTTAATATTTTCTTCGGCAACCGCATCGGGACGAACATTAAAGCCGACAATAATCGCATTGGACGCTGACGCAAGCATAACATCAGACTCTCTTATTGCACCGACACCACCCAAAATGATATTAACACGCACTTCATCGTTGCTGAGTTTTTCCAAAGACTGACGCACCGCCTCAACAGAACCCTGTACATCGGCCTTAATAATAATTTTCAGTTCCTTAATCTCGTCCGACTTCATCTTATCAAAGAGGTTATCCAAAGTAATTTGTGTTCTGGCATTGAATTTATCCTCTTTAATCTTATTTCTTCTCTGCTCAACAAGCTCTCTCGCCAAACGCTCATCTGAAACAGCATTAAATATATCACCGCCTGACGGAACATCGTCTAAACCCGTAATCTCAACAGGAACAGACGGACCTGCGGATTTAACCGAACGCCCCTTGTCGTCCGTCATGGCTCTGACACGCCCAACGGTTGTACCTGCAACAACAATATCACCGACTTTCAGCGTACCGTTTTGAACCAACATTGTGGCAATGGTACCTCTGCCCTTATCCAGTCGTGCCTCAATAACCGTACCTTTTGCGGCTCTGTCGGGATTGGCTTTAAGTTCTTTCATATCGGCAACCAAAAGCACCATTTCCAACAAATCGTCCAAGCCCTCTTTTGTATGGGCAGATACGGGAATACATGGTGTATCACCGCCCCATTCTTCGGGGACAAGGCCGTATTCGGTAAGCTGTTGTTTAACACGCTCAGGGTTCGCACCGACTTTATCCATTTTATTGATTGCAACAACAATGGATACGCCTGCCGCTTTTGCATGGCTTATGGCCTCAACTGTCTGCGGCATGATACCGTCATCAGCGGCAACAACCAAAATTGCAATATCCGTAACCTGAGCACCTCTGGCTCTCATGGTTGTAAACGCTTCATGTCCCGGTGTATCAAGGAATGTAATGTTTCTGCCGTTAACCTTAACACGATAAGCACCGATGTGCTGTGTAATACCACCTGCCTCAGAGGAAGTAACATTCGCATGGCGGATTGCGTCCAAAATTGAGGTTTTACCATGGTCAACATGGCCCATAACAACAACAACAGGGGCACGCTCAACGAGATTATCGTCCTCGTCCTCGCTGTCGTCAATAATCCGCTCCTCGATTGTCACAACAACCTCTTTTTCAACTTTGGCATGAAATTCCATCGCAACCAAAGATGCCGTATCAAAATCAATGACATCGTTCAACGCCGCCATTGTTCCCATCATCATAAGTTTTTTAATAACTTCCGCACCCGTTGCTTTCAGACGGACAGCCAACTCTCCGACTGTAATTTCATCAGGTACGGTAATGGTCAACGGTTTTGCCTTACGCTCATTTTCAATACGGTGCATACGCTCCTGTTCGGTTTCCTTACGGGAGTTTTTCGGCTTACCCCTTTGCTGTGAACGCTGTGTAATCTTTTGCTTTTGAACTGTTGTATCCGCACGCATTTTTTCATTTGCCAAGCGGTCATACTTTTCGTTATAGCGTTCCAAATCAACCTGTGCTGAACGGGTGTTAATAACACGGCTGCGTGGTTCAGCGGTTGTTTCGGTTACATTTGTTGTTCCCTGTGGTTTGCCACCTGATACCGCTTTTTGGGTAGGCTTTTTCGATGCGGAAACGGACGGCTTATCGCCCTGCGGCTTTTTACCGCCGACTTGCTGTTGTGGCTTTGCTGCCTTTTGTGCCTGTTCCGTATCCTGAGGTCTTTCGCCGCCACGCTTTGCCAAATATTTATCCAAACTTTGAAGATTATTAGCCTGTGTGAAATGCTCAAAAATGATATTCAGCTCCTGTTCCGTCAAAACGGCAGAAGGTTTCTTGCTGACATTTAAACGCTTCTGCAAAACCTCAGATACTTCCCTGTTCGATACATTCAGGTCTTTGGCGACCTCACTCAACTTGTATTTTATCATAAACATTCCTCCTGTCTTGAATTGCCGCAAAGTGTTTTCAGCTTGTTTGAAAAGCCTTCATCATTAACTGCCACAATACCTGTCCGCTTTCCGATTGCGGCTCCGATTTGATCCATAGATGTATTCTCCAACACTATTGTCTGAACACGGTTTTTTTGGGCTGCCGCCGTAATATTTCTAAGAGTTCGGGAAGATAAATCCTCCGTCAAGAGCAAAAGACAGACTTTGCCTTCACTCATTGCCTCTACCGTCGGGTCAAATCCTAATGTTAAAGCATTGGCTCGCCGTGCAATACCCAAAAACGACAACAGTTGACTATTCATTCCAAAAATCCTTCCCTTCTCAGACAATGTGTTTTTCTCAAACTTACACTCACTCCCCCGAAAGCTGTTTTTCTAAATCGTCATAGATTTCATCAGGCATTTTACATGAAAAGGTTTTCTCCAACCTTCTTGCCTTTTTGGCTGCCGCAAGACATTGCGGATTTCGGCAGATATACGCACCACGCCCCGACTTTTTCCCCGTAATATCTACCGATAAAACACCCTTTTGAATTATCTCGCCGTTTTCATCTGTTGTATCGGGTGCTTTGACGATACGAACCAACTGTTTTTTTTCTTTCATTTCGCCGCAGCCGACACATTTCCGCATAGGGACTTTTTTTTGGTGCATGACACTCATCTGCCTTTTCAATGTATTCGTTATAATTTATCTTTTATTCCTCGCTGTCCAAACCGTCACCGATATAATCGGTTTCATCATTAGCATTATCATCATCAAATGAACCGCTTTCGGGACGAATGTCAATTTTATAGCCCGTCAGTTTTGCCGCCAAACGAACATTTTGACCTTTATTGCCGATTGCAAGAGAAAGCTGGCTGTCGGGTACGGTAACCTTACATACTTTCGGATTTTCCTCGTCAAGCTCTACTTTGACAACCTCAGACGGGGACAATGCCGCCGCAACAAACTTGCTTGCGTCCTCACTGTATTCGATAATATCAATCTTTTCGCCATTCAGTTCCTCAACAATTGTTCTAACTCTTGCACCGCCTGTGCCTATACAAGCACCGATTGCGTCAACATCAGGATTTGTGCTTAATACGGCTAATTTTGTTCTTGAACCCGCCTCACGGGAAATTGACTTAATAACAACCGTACCGTCATAAATTTCAGGAACTTCCCTCTCGAAAAGTCTTTTAACCAAATCAGGGTGTGTACGGGAGAGTAAAGCACGAGGACCTTTGTCGCTTGTCTTGACATCAACGACATAAACTTTTAACTGACCGCCTTCACGAACATTCTCCGTACCAACCTGTTCACTCTTGGGCAAAACGGCAATTGCCTTACCCAAACGCAGTGTGATATTGCCTGTTTTAGGGTCAATTCTCTCGACATCAGCGGTAACAATTTCTTCTTTTTTGCTTTGGAACTCCGCCAACATTTGGTTTTTCTCACCGTCACGGATACCCTGACGAATAATGCTTCTAACTGTGGAGATTGCAATACGCCCAAACTGTTTCGGGTCAAGACGAACAGCTACCTTTTGATTTAATCCCACAAGTGCTGACAGCTTTTTGGCTGCTTCATAAGCAACCTCACGATTCGGGTCCTGTACATTTTCCACGACAGTTTTATAGAGTAAAACCTCAAAACGATTTGTTTCCGGTTCCATAATAACCTTGGCATCGTCATTGTTTCCGTAGGTATTTTTACATGCCGTAATTATGGCTTTTTGAATTTGTGCCATCATGTAGTCCATCGGAATGCCCCTTTCCTCTTGGAGCATACGCAATGCCTCGAATAATTCCTCGTTATTATTGCTGGTTTGGGCTGTTTTCTTTATCTCCCTCTTCATTTTCCTGAATCCTCCATTTATTAAAGTTCAAAATCGTCCAACTTAACATATACTGTTTCTTTTTTGCCCAAAGTTTTCTGAACACCGTTATCCAAAACCACAGTCACAGTGTCTTTGTCATGGGCAACAAGTGTACCTTTCAGTTCTCTCACACCGTTTTCAAGCGGCCGTATGGTTTTAATCATTACGGGTGCACCCAAAAAGGCATCAAAATGCTCGGGTTTGATAAGTTCTCTTTCAATGCCGGGAGAAGAAACCTCCAAACAATAATTTTGTTCAATCGGGTCGGCACGGTCCAACGGCTCATCAATAGCACGGGTAACATTTTCGCAGTCCTCGATTGTAACACCGCTGTCCTTATCAATGAAGATACGCAAATACCACATCGCACCTTCTTTTACAAAACGAACATCCCACAATGAAAGTCCAAATTCTTCAACAATCGGCTTTACAATTTCCGTAACGATTTCAACCGTACTTCCCTGTTTATGTTTCGGCATAAATTCAGTCCTTTCTACCTGTATGACAAAGAGTGCAGTCCTATCAAAAAACTACATCTCTTTAATAATGATAAAAGAGCGGGTCGCCCCACTCTTTTAAACCTCACTATACTACGATACTATTCTATCACACTGAAAGTCAATATGCAAGTAAAATTTTTAGCATACTTTGATTTATACGCCTGAAAAATAGGCACATTGTTCGTTATACTCTCCAAAAACAATGCGATACTCCGTCAATGCTTTTGGTAGTACAAATGCCACCATACCTTCAACCGTTCCGTCATAGGCATATTTATCTTCCGCCAGCGTCAAAACCGTTGAATAATATTGTTCATCATTCAGCACCAGATTGCCGCCGTCCGTACCACACACACGAGCCGTTATGGACGGGTCTGCTCCTGTTTTTCCAACGGTGAAACTGTCCAGATTGATTTCATATACGGCTGCAACCCATTCTTTACCGTTCTCCGGTTCAGAATAATCATAACCGTCATGTGTCTCCATAAAGGATTTTACTTTTTGATTTGCATCATCGCCTCGAATAATCTTTGTTACACGAATGGGGACATTTTCATAGCTTTCCGTTTTGGTACAATATTTTCCGCATACACTCCATGTTTCAACAGAAAGAGGTGTATCAATCGTTGATTTTGTCGTTTTAATTTTCTCTTTGCTTTCTTCGCTGACCGTACTCGTTTCCACAGAGGACGATTTTTTTTCAGAACTTGTTTCCGTTTCTTTTGATGCCGTACAAGCCGTCAATGCCAGCAAAGATACCATACATAAGCCTATAGCAATCATTTTCCTTTTCATCTTCATCACTCCTTACAGAACAGGCAATATAAAAGTGTCAGTCGGACTGACATTCAATCCGACTGATAGACTTTACTTTATTTGTCCTTTCCGCAACATTTCTTGTACTTCAAGCCACTGCCGCATGGACACGGGTCATTTCTACCAACCTTGTCTTTTGCCGACTTTCTGACAGTTCTGCCTGTTGTTTCAGAACCGTCTGCATTGGTTGCGGTCGGTTTTGCAATCTGCTCACGCTCGGTATATTTCTCGGCAACCGCCTTAATATCTTCCTCAGAAACAGCCGTTTCGGATTTTTCTTCCGCTTTTTTCTCAGTTTCTTCTTCAACAGCCGCTGTATTTTCATTCTCGGAAACCGCTTCCTGATTTTCAGCTTTTACATTTTCCTGTGGTTTTGCGGAAAACTCCAAAGTAATGGTTTCGCCCGGAACAATACCTGCACCCGCCTCATTTTGTGCTTGTTTCAAGGCCGCCTGTGCTTTGGCGGCAGCCTGTGCGGCGGCTCTGGCTCTGCCACCTGCCGTACGCTTTAACGCCAACTCTTTCATGGCGTTTTTCTGCTGAATTTGTGCCTGAATATTTCTCGGCACAACCAAAAGCATTTTGCTTGTATCTTCACGAATGGCGGCAATCATCTCGTCAAACATATCAAAACCTTCAACACGGTATTCAACAACGGGGTCATGCTGACCATAAGAACGCAAACGGATACCCTGTTTCAGTTGGTCCATATCGTCAATGTGGTCCATCCAATAACGGTCAACATTTTTGAGGAGATAAACACGCTCAATCTCACGCATACTTTCTTCCGGAATGAGTTTTTCGCCTTCCTCGTACATTTTCTCTGCCTTTGCACAGAGTGTTTCAACAAGGTAGTCACGCTCCAACTTGTCCAGCTCATCTTCGGTATAGATAAACTCCTGTTCATCTTCATCGTTCAAGAGCCAGCCTTTTAAGTATTCTCTCATTCCCTCCAAATTCCATGCATCTTTATCATCACCGACAATATAGCGGTCAACAATATTGGTTACGGTGTCTTTAATCATATTTACGATTTGGTCACGAATGTTCTCGCCATTCAGAACCTGATCTCTTTGTGTATAAATAATCTCACGCTGACGGTTCATAACATCGTCATATTCCAATACACTCTTACGAATCATGAAGTTTCTGTCCTCAACTTTGGACTGTGCATTCTCAACAGCTTTGGACAGCATCTTGCTCTCAATCGGCACATCTTCCGCATCACCCAATGTTTCCATAATTTTGGAAATGCGGTCACCTGCAAACAGACGAATTAACTCGTCCTCAGCAGACAGATAAAAACGGCTCATGCCGGGGTCACCCTGACGGCCTGAACGACCTCTGAGCTGGTTATCAATACGGCGTGACTCATGACGCTCCGTACCCATGATAAACAAACCGCCTGCTTCTCTGACTTTTTCCGCCTCGTCCTTGATTTCTTCCTTATATCTTGCCAAAAGTTCCGCAAAGGTCTTACGGGCTTCGAGAATTTCCTCGTCCTGCGTTTCGGCATAACCTGTCGCCTCGCTAATCAATTCCTCAGAATAGTTCTTGCGACGCATTTCCGCCTTTGCCAGATATTCGGCATTACCGCCAAGCATAATATCCGTACCACGACCTGCCATATTGGTTGCAATCGTAACCGCACCGAGCTTGCCTGCCTGTGCAACAATTTCAGCCTCTTTTGCGTGCATTTTCGCATTCAAAACATTATGCTTAATTCCATGCTTTTTGAGCATGGCACTCAAAATCTCAGATTTTTCAATGGATACCGTACCAACCAATACAGGCTGTCCTTTTTCGTGAGCCTCAATAATATCACGAATCAATGCCGTAAATTTACCCTGTTCGGTTTTGAAAATATAGTCGGGATAATCAATACGCTGAATCGGCTTGTTTGTCGGGATTTCGACAACATCGAGTCTGTAAATCTCCGCAAATTCATTAACCTCTGTCATAGCCGTACCTGTCATACCTGACAGTTTCTTATAGAGTCTGAAAAAGTTTTGGAAAGTAATGGTTGCCAAAGTTTTGCTCTCACGCTCAACCTTAACGCCCTCTTTTGCCTCAATAGCCTGATGCAGACCTTCATTATAACGGCGTCCGTACATCAAACGGCCTGTAAATTCGTCAACAATGATAACCTCGCCCTTTTCATTTACGACATAGGCAATATCACGCTTCATTACACCGTTAGCTTTAATTGCCTGATTGATATGGTGCTGAATGGTAATATTTTCGGGGTCGGTCAGGTTTGTAAGGTTAAAATATGCCTCAGCTTTTTTAACACCGACCGGTGTTAAGGTTGCTGTCTTTGCCTTTTCGTCAATGATATAGTCAATGCCCTTTTCTTCATACAAGGCGTCGTTATCCTCTTTGGCGTCAATTTCGGTAACTTTTTCATATTTCAAAGTTTTTGCAAACTTATCTGCCTTCTCATACAGGTCTGTGGATTTATCACCCTGACCTGAAATAATCAGCGGCGTTCTTGCCTCATCAATAAGGATAGAGTCCACCTCATCGACAATCGCAAATGCATGACCACGCTGTACTTTTTGGTCCTTATAAACGACCATGTTGTCACGCAAATAGTCAAAACCTAATTCATTATTTGTTGCATAAGTAATATCAGCCGCATACGCTGCCTTTCTCTGTTCACTTGTAGAGTCGTGCTGCAAAATACCGACTGTCAAACCCAAGAAACGATATAACTTACCCATCCACTCGGCGTCACGGCGAGCTAAATATTCATTGACAGTAACAACATGAACGCCCTCACCGTTTAAAGCATTCAAATAGGCAGGCAATGTTGCCACTAAGGTTTTGCCTTCACCTGTTTTCATTTCGCTGATACGCCCCAAATGCAAAATAATACCGCCGATAATCTGCACACGATAATGTTTCATGCCCAAAACACGCCATGCACCCTCACGGCATACAGCAAACGCTTCGGGTAAAATATCGTCCAAAGTTTCTCCGTTTTTCAGTCTTTCCTTAAATTTCTGTGTTTGTTCACGCAGTTCGTCATCTGTATATTTAGCGTAAGTATCCTCCAAACTTAAAACCTTATCAACAATCGGTCGTATTTTTTTCAAGTCTTTCTTGCTGGCACTGCCAAACAAAGATTTCAAAAACGCCATTCAACTCACCTCATTATGTATTCAAAAACAAAATCTTTATCATTAGATTTTTTTATGGTATATGCTTTAATGTTTTTTGCAAAAACCATATTTGTAACAGTATAACATATCCATCAAAAAAAGTCATGTATTTTCGGAATTTTCCGTTAAATATTTTTATCCTAACGGAATAAAGTTATTTTTACGAACACTTTTCAAAAAACGACATTCTTTAATACGGTTTCCGCCGCACATCAAACAATAAGCACGGGGATTATAGCTATGGGATAACGGTATGCCGCTCGACAAAACCATGTCCTTAACAATGTTACGCTGTTTTTCAATTCCGTCTGCACGCATATAAATAATATCCTCTACAAAAGAATCAACCGAACCCTGTTCCAATCCCTGCACCAAACCGTTTGTAATAACACTCGGCAAAACAAAGCCGTCAACATCAAAGAGGGAAATTTGACGGTGTCCGCAATTTTCGCACTCTGTACCGTTAATCATTTGAACGGTTCGTCCAAAATTTTTGCGTATAAACTCTAAATTAAATATATGCTCATTACCATTCAATATAGCTCCTGACAATTCATAAGCCATTGAAATCAACGCACCGATTAAATTATCAATCCACTGTTTGGAAATCTCGGTTACTGCCGGAACACTGCCCACAACGACTGATTGCTTTGTAAGATTCGCTTTACCCTCTACAAGTTCTCTGAATATACGGGCACTTTTCTTTTCGTCCTCTATTGCAAGTGTTCTTTCAATCTGTTCTTTCTGCTCTGTCATTTCCACTGTTTCATACAGTTTTTTCAGACCTCTTAAAGCCACTCTGTAAAATTCCATAAATATGTTTTCCCTCCGAAATTCTCCATTTTTATATTCATTATATACTGAAAAATGAACACACGCAATATTTTTTACAGACTTTCTATTTTTTATTTGTGTAAACACACGAAATTTGCCGTAAAATTTTTTGAAATTTTTTTAGTTCTTAATCTTCTCTATTTGATTGACAAATGCGGTTATTTCTCCTATACTTTAATTTGGAAAGTTACATATATATGGAGGATAATTATGATTTGCAGAAAATGCGGCTCGGAAATTTCAAATCAATCTTTTGAATGTCCCCATTGCGGTGCTTCTTTGCTTTCAGCCGCCGTTGAGGAAACTCCCAAAGTTTCCCCCACGCTTTCCGCATCGGCAGACAAATACTCAGAAAAAAAGAAAAAGCGTTCTCTTATTGCGGGAATTGTAATTATTGCTGTATTGGTGTTGGCTTTTGTTGCGAATATGGTTGTTCCCCCGATGTTGCAAAGCCTATCAACTGTTTCCCAACCCGATACAACACCTTCTTATGACAGCCTTAAATTTGCCAATCTTAATAATGGCGGATTGGCAACTGAGGACGACAGCGGCAATGTTTATTATACAGACTCCAACGGTTATATCCACCGATTGGAAACAAACGGTAATGATACTGTCATTTATGAAAAGTATGCTTTTGGGTTAACTTATGCGAATGGCCGCATTTATTTCATAACATACGAAAATGTTGCTCAGTCTGTCTGTTCCATGCGTACAAACGGTTCGGAACTTCAAACTCTTATTCAGCAAAGTACAATTTCCTACATTTTTGTACAAGACAATGTTTTATATTATATTGAAAACAACAGTCCCACACTCCCAAATCGTGGAGCTGTTTATATGTATAATTTGGAAACTCAAAAAAAGCAAAATATTGTTGTTGAAAACAATTCCTGTATTCTGTCCGCTTATCTTCTGAACAACTGTATTTATTATTACGGCTACAACACACAAACCTATGGTAATTTCTTTAAGTATGTTTCCCTCAAAGACTTACAAAATAAATATACCGTAAAGAACAGCAAAAACAGCAAGGACATTGAACCTTACACTTTGACGATTTCTGACCGTACAGTATATTTTATTGAGCAGGGCAACGATTTTCATATTGTTTCCATGACTTTGGATTATTGTACTCCTAAATATATCGGCGGTTCAGATTGTCAGTCATTTACCGTTTATGGTCATTATATCTATTATACCACTTATGCAAATAACGCTCTTTACCGCATTGATATGAAAAGCAACAAAACAGAACTTGTAAAAGACAAAGGTGTTCTTTCCCCCTGTTGTGCCGGCGGAAAAATATACTATCGTGACAGCAGTACATTAAATATCATGTGTGTTAATTTAGACGGTTCAGGTACACATCAAATTTAAATTTATATATTAGTATTCAAAATCACAAAGAAAGCAGGTATAAAAAATGGTCGTTGTAGACATCAGAAATCTTTTCGCACAACGCAGCATTGAAATTTTTGAAATCAATGATGCCTTTATCTACTATTCAGAGGAAAAACATAACGAGGACGGTCAAAACAGCCTTTATCTTTTGGAGTATAACCGAGCCTCACGGCGTGAACGCCTTATCAGTAATTATACACTCCAAGACCCCACTTTCATACAGCATATTTTTGCTTTGACAAATTCAATTATTATTATTTTGGAAAACGGCAGCAACAGCCTTTGGCTTATTGAAGTGGACAAACAAAGCGGTATGGAATTAAACCGCCGCAAAATCGTCTGCACAGGTGCATTTTCCGAGTGCAAACCGTTAGACGATGAACACCTGATCATCTATATGGCGGCAGACGAACAGAATGCCGATGTTTTCAAGAAATATAAGCAGGCAACCGGTTGTGACCGTTTATGCTATACATACAATCTCCGCACCAACAAAAAATATTTTGTCAAAGGTCCTATGCTTGCAAAATTGAGCTGTGACGATATAAAAATTATTGAATCCAACGGCGAGCGTCAACTCATTCTTCTTGACCCATTTTCTGATGAAGAAGTCAAAGAACATTATTATCGGGAAAAGCGTTGGATAAGTGCTGATATTCGTGATAATATATGGCTCTGTACACTCAGCACCGCTCTTGCGGAAATTGAATGTGGTTGCAGCGAAATTACTTTCAAAAGTATTGCAAGTGCCGATATTAAAGGCTCTGTCCGTTATTGCGGTATGAGTGACGGAAATGTTTATCTGAAAGTTAAGCAATTCAAAACCGGCATGGAACGCCTTTGTGCCTATAACAAAAACAGCGGTGAACTGACACCGTCCGTCAGCCTTGACCCGCCCGAAAGCAGCCGTGATTTTTACTGTATCGAACAGGAAACAGGTAAAATTCATTTGATTTGCCCAATCGGCAACGGCAAAATCCATGTTAAAGGTATATTAAACAGCGATATTAACGCCACATACGACAATGCTCTCGGCAAGTTTGTCACTTGTATTGAAGACCGTTTTATAATTGCAAACAAAACCGTTCAGGAACCAAATCAGCCGCCACAAAGTATCTATTCTATCTATGATACTCAAAGCGACCTTTCCGAAAGCTACGAATGTAACTGCGAAATCAAAAACCAAACTTTGGTTTTGTACTAATTTCAAACACAAGCCCCCTTATCTATTTTTCCGAATAGATAAGGGGGCTGTTTTTAATCGTTTGTTTCGGAGATTAAATTTATTGTCAAATCATATTCATAAGCTCCTGTCGGACTGTTTTCCCTTGTACGATAGAGTTTAATTGTAATTTGGTCATTCGGTTTATAATTCTTCAATGTATCAATAACATCTACTGCCGAAGTAATCTTTGTATCGTCAATTTGAATAATAATATCTCCTGTAATTGCACTTGTTTTGAATAAAGGACTTTCAGTCTTAATATTCGTTAAAATCATACCTTGCGGTACGCCTGTGGTTTTTGAGGTGTACAATGAACAGGTTTTACCCTCGATAGCCAAAGTTGCACGGTCATTAACATAACCGTACTTGATCAGTTTATTTACAATTTCCAAAACCTGATTGCTGGGAATTGCAAAACCCATGCCCTCATAGTCCGTACCGACAATTTTGGCGGTATTCATACCGATAACCTGACCGTATTCGTTAATCAAAGCACCGCCCGAATTACCCGGATTTATGGCAGCGTCTGTTTGAATATAACGCACATAACCATTAGATGAAAGTGAACGCTCCAAAGCTGAAATAGTTCCCTGCGTCAACGAGTTTGAAAATTCCAAACCGCCCGGATTGCCGATTGCATAGGCAGCCTGTCCAATAATCAAATGATTTGAATCAGCAAAGGTTGCCGCTGTCAAATCTTTGGCATCAATCTTTATTACCGCAATATCCGTTTTGGTGTCAACGCCGATAATTGTTCCTAAATACTGATTGCCGTCCGAAAGTGTAACCATAACGCCTGTGTTTTTTGAGTCATTAACAACATGGCTATTAGTGGCAATATAGCCGTTCTCCGTCAATACAATACCGGACCCCTGACCGTCCTGTGTAATGGTAACATCACTGCCTGCCTGATAGGAAGTAATACCGACAACGCTCGGAGAGGCACTTTGATAGGCGGTAATTGCAGGAGTTTTTGTTTCGGTTTCCGGTGTGCTTTGTGTTGAAATTTGCGGACCGTTAATATCGGCACTCACATCAGGGGCGGATTCCAAATCCGTACTGCCCTGATAAATCGAGCTGACCTGTGACGGTGTAGATGAACCGTCAGGTATGGATAAAACATTGTTGTCGCTTTGGAAAAGAATATAGACAACACCGGCAACCAAAGCCGCTGTAACAACCAATGTTCCGCAAAAGGCAAAAATCTTTAAACCCGTATGTTTTTTCTTTGTCGGTGTATTGCTGTCCACAGGCATATAAGGGCCATACATACCATTCATATTATACATTGGTACATTTTGCTGCGGCGGGACGGGTGGCATATTATAGCCGTTATAATTTCCATAGGGTTGCTGCGAATAGCCGTTTTGTGGCGGCACTGGCGAATAAAACGGCGGTTGCGGAAAATTCCTCATTGGATTATTTATATATGGATTTCTGAAATTTTGAATGTTTTCCTCCTGACCAAACATAGGTTGTTCAATGGGAGTATTTTCGTCCACACGAGGCTCAGTCGTTCCAAAAAAGGGATAAACGGTATTGTTATGTTCTTCACTAAAAGGCTGCGGCTGTTCCGCCTCATGAGGCTCGGCAATAGGCTCTGAAATAGATGAAAGCGGATTTTCCCCGTCTTGTGTTTCATTTAAATTTGGCAAACCGTTCTCTGTATTTGCCGTCTGTTGTTCGGTATTTTCTATTTTTTCAGATTTATTTAGTTCAAATTCATCTGACATAAACTCTCCTCCCATCATTCCTTACCTTTGGGCTTTTTATGACTTTCACTTTGTTTTTTGGGTATAAAGAAAGAAAAACGACAATATTGATTCAGTTCGCTGTCTGCCGTAATATCCCCGCCATGCAGGCGAATAATTGTCCGTACCAAATAAAGTCCCAAACCCAGACCTTTTTTGTCTTTACTGCGGGATTTATCCGTTTTATAAAAGCGGTCAAAAATCAGGGACAATTCCTTTGGGTCAACACCTTTACCGCTGTTTTTGATTGCAAATGTAGTTCTGTCTGCCCAATCTTCAACCTGAAATTCGATATATCCGTTTTCATTTGTGAATTTTACGGCATTTTCAACCAAATTATAAATCACCTGATGAATCAAATCGGGGTCACCATAAACTGTAACTGCCCTTGCATTGTCCAATCCACGAATTTCAAAATGGTGCTTGTCAATTTCCTGTTCAAAAGTCAGCAAAATCGTCACAAGTGTGGATATAATATCAAATTGCTGATAGTTCAACCGCATTTCACCGCTGTCAATGCGTGACAAGTCCAGCATTGAACGCACCAAACGGGACAAACGGCGAACCTCCTCAGAAACAATGGACAAGTAATAATTTTGCTTTTCAGGTGGAATTGTTCCGTCCAAAATGCCGTCAATAAAGCCTGCTATTGTTGTCATCGGCGTTTTTAATTCATGCGATACATTTGCAACAAAACTCTTGCGCACATTTTCCGAATCTTCCAAAGACTTTGCCATATTATTAAACGCAACCGCCAAATCTCCGACTTCATCATTATAGCTCTCACTGACACGCACACTGAAATCACCTTTACCAAATTTACGGGCAGCATCTGCCATTTGACGCAAAGGCTTAACCATATTATACGAACAAAGGGCAATCGTCAATAATGATACCGTCAGGGCGGCAATCGCCGACAATGCAAAAACCCTCAGCATAATTTCCATAAAAGCATTACCCTGTGATGCATCGCTGGTCACAAAGGCAATTCCGACAATTATGGAAGAATTGAAATAATAAATCGGTCGTGCCGAAATATACATGGAATTCTGATAAATATCATTTAAGGTGCTTTGTGCGAAATAATAGTGCGATGAAATAACTTCATCTATAATCTTTTGGTCAAGTACAACAGATTTTGATATATACGCAGAACCCTGATTGCTAAGAATAACATGACCTGACAAATCCGTAACAAAAATATCGCTGTCTATATTCTGCGACAGTATTGTCAAAGTTTCTTCCAACTTTTTTGAATTATTATCATAATATAGTGTTATACTGTCATCTGCACCGCTCATCAGCACATTTTTTCCGATAAAATCGGCTACGGATATTGTATTTTTATCCAATGCATTTCTTTGAGTATTGTCCCAATATTGAATAATGGTAACCATTAGTATTGTTCCCAAGAGCAAAAAACTCAGTATTATGATTAAAACACTGACATTCATGTACTTTCGGAACAAAGAACCTTTCAAATAAATTTTATTCCTTAGTTTCAAATTTATAACCTACTCCCCAAACCGTTTTTAATGCCCATTTGTCCGAAACGCCTTCCAACTTTTCTCTCAGCCGTTTAACATGAACATCGACTGTGCGGGAATCACCGTAATAGTCGAAACCCCAAACCTCGTCCAAAAGCTGGTCACGGGTAAAAACTCTGTTCGGGTTGCTTGCCAAATGGAAAATCAATTCCATTTCTTTCGGTGGTGTATCAATTTGAACGCCATTAACCTTCAACTCATAGTTTGTCAGGTTAATAACCAATTTATCAAAACGAACTTCCTTAATTGCCTCTGTATGATGTTCAACACCTGTACGGCGAAGAACTGCTTTAATACGGGCTACAATTTCTTTGGTTTCAAAGGGCTTAACAACATAATCGTCAGCTCCCAATTCCAACCCCAAAACCTTGTCGAAAACCTCGCCCTTAGCGGTCAGCATGATAATCGGGCATTGTGAGGTTTTTCGGATTTCACGGCAAACCTGCCACCCGTCAAACACAGGCAGCATAATATCCAACAAAACCAAATCAGGATTTTCCTCTTTAAATTTAGAAACCGCCTGTCCACCGTCGTTGGCAATAACAACATCATAACCCTCTTTTTCGATATACAACCTCAGCAATTCGCAAATATTTATATCATCGTCAACAACTAATATTTTTCCCATACTCATAGTTACAACTCTACCTTTCTGCGGACAATGCCGCTCAAATCTTTTTTCATCTTATTTAAGTATAACATATTTTTCGGCTTTCTTAAATAGAAAACCACTGATTTTCCTGATTTTTATCTTTTTTTCCATTATACACTCAAAACTTGAAACAGAATGAATAATTTGAAAACTACAAACAATAATTTATTCAAACGCCACGAAAATTAACATTTTTTATTTCTATTTGTCAATTTTGGTTGATAGACACCCTAAAAACCCTATGTTATAATCATTTTGGAGGTGCGAAAAATATGAAAAATCCTAAAAATCAAATTTCTCAGAATTTAGTTTCACTCCGCAAACTTCATGGATACACACAGGAAAAAATTGCCGAACATTGCGGTGTATCCCGACAATCTGTCGCAAAATGGGAAAGCGGTGAAAGTGAACCCGATATTTCTTATTGTGTTAAGCTGACCGAACTCTACGACATCAGTTTAGACAATCTAATCAATTATTCCGCTGAAAAAGAACAATTACCCATTCCGCCCAAAGGCAAGCATATTTTCGGTATAGTGACAATCAATGAGCGGGGACAAATTGTTATTCCAAAAAAAGCCCGTGAAGTTTTTAACATTCAACCAGGTGACTCTCTTTGTGTGCTTGGTGATGAACATCAAGGGCTTGCTCTTATTCCCAATAAGGCAATGCAATATTTCTTTGATAAATTTATGGAAAGTACGCAAAACAGCGATAAAAAAGATGAACAGGAATGAGGGCAATATTATGGAAAATGCAATCGTAACCACAAACCTGACAAAAGTTTATAAAAACAAAAAAGCGGTTGATTCCTTAAACTTAGAGATTAGGCAAGGCGAGTTTTTTGCTCTTTTGGGTGTCAACGGTGCGGGCAAAACAACAACCATAAAAATGCTTTCCTGCCTTACAAAACCGACTGACGGCTCTGCCGTAATTTTGGGCAATGACATCTATACGGACGCACAAAAAATTAAAGGCTGTATCGGTGTTTCTCCGCAGGAAACCGCTCTTGCAATGAATTTAACAGTAAAAGAAAATCTCGAATTTATGGCTGGCATATATGGCATGACTGCACAAGAAGCAAAACAAAAAGCCAACGAAATGATTGAGAAGTTTCATTTTGAAGAATATGTTTCCAAAAAAGCAAAAACACTTTCGGGTGGCTGGCAGCGGCGTTTGAGTATTGCTATGGCAATGATAAGCAATCCTCAGATAATATTTTTGGACGAACCGACTTTGGGTTTGGATATTCTGGCTCGCCGTGACCTTTGGAAAACCATTGAAACTCTCAAAGGCAAGGTTACCGTTATTTTGACAACCCACTATCTTGAAGAAGCGGAGGCTCTCTCGGACCGTATTGCAATTATGAAAGACGGAAAACTGAAAGCTATCGGCAGTGCGGAGGAATTAAAAGCGAAAACAAACTGTCAAAGTTTTGAAGACGCTTTTGTTTCACTTGTAGAAAACGAGGAGATATAAATATGAGAACGCTGCTTTTTGCTCAACGCACCACAAAGGAAATTTTGCGTGACCCTTTAACTTTAATTTTCGGTTTGGGATTTCCTTTGATTTTGATTGCCCTGCTGAACATTATTGACCGCAATATTCCAAACGAAGTCGGTCATATGTTTCCGCTGACAACATTAGCACCCGGCATGGCGGTGTTCGGTCTGTCCTTTATGTCGCTGTTTTCGGCCATGTTGGTATCAAAGGACAGAACAACCGCTTTTCAAACACGCCTTTTCACAACACCGCTCACATCAGGCAATTTCATTTTCGGTTATACTTTGCCTCTTATTCCAATGTCCCTTTTACAAACAATTATTTGTTACATATTCGCCTTGTGTTTGGGCATGGAATTTTCATGGCAGATTTTAATAGCTGTTCTTTGCACCATTCCTTCCTCTTATATGTTCATCTCTCTTGGACTTTTGTTCGGAACATTATTAAATGACAAAGCCGTTGGCGGTATTTGTGGCACTTTAATGACAAACCTGACCGCATGGCTGTCGGGCATTTGGTTCAGTTTGGATTTGCTCGGTGAAGGATTAAAAACTTTTGCTTATCTTTTGCCTTTTGTTCATGCTGTAGATATGGGAAAAAATGCTCTTTCGGGTGATTACGGCGAACTTTTGATTAACCTATGTTGGGTTTTGGGATATACCATTGTTACTACTGTTTTGGCAGTAATTTTCTTTAATAAAAAAATGAAAGTCGATTGATAACTTTCCGCACAACAATTTAATTTGTATTGAAAAAGTCCAACTTTTCGTTGGGCTTTTTTTGTAGAAAAATTTTTAAATTTTTAATATACCAATCCTCTTTTTCTCTTGACAAACTTCGGGAAAAAATGTATTTTGTTATTAACCCTGTAATTAAACTATATGGAGGATTTTGAATGGAGTATGTACTTCAAAGCAACAACTTAACAAAAACTTACTCTGGCGTTCATGTTGTTGACCATGTCAACCTAAATGTTCGCAAGGGCGAAATCTATGGCTTTGTCGGAAAAAACGGTGCAGGAAAAACAACCTTTCTGCGTTTGATTTTAGGCATGGCTGTTCCGTCTGAGGGGTCTTTTACCCTGTTCGGAAATGATGATGTTGTCAGCGGCAGAAAAAAAATCGGCGGTTTGATTGAAAGTCCGGCACTTTATAATAACATGAGTGCAGCGGATAATTTAAGCATTATTGCCGACCTGGCAAATGCTGATGTAAAGAAAAATGCGGAAATTTTGGATTTAGTCGGTCTGGCAGATACGGGACGCAAAAAGGCAAAAGATTTTTCGCTTGGTATGCGTCAGCGTTTAGGTATTGGTATGGCATTGGTCGGCGACCCGGAATTTATCGTCTTGGACGAACCTATTAACGGCTTGGACCCGACAGGTATTATCGAAGTGCGTGAACTGATATTAAAGCTCAACAAAGAATACAGAAAAACCATTTTGATTTCCAGCCATATTCTTGATGAATTAAATAAGGTTGCGACCTGTTACGGCATTATCAGCCGTGGACGATTGGTAGAGGAAATTACGGCAAATGAAGTAATTGCCCGATGCAGTAACGGTGTTCTTATCAAAACAGACAATTCCAAAAAAGCAAAAGAAATTCTATCCAAATTACTTCCCAACGCTGATATTGTGTTTACGGCTGATGATACTTTGCTTATTCGTGCTGAGATTGAAAATACGGGAACTTTGACAAAGGCTTTATTTGAAAACGATGTCATTGTTGAAAGCATTACCAAAGAAACGAACAGCATGGAAAAATATTTTGTCAGCAGAATGGAGGGAGAAACCGTATGAACTGTCTTTTAAAATCTGATTTCAGAAAACTGTTCAAAGGAAAATCCTTTTGGGTTTGTTCCATTATCATTTTGGTTTTGGCTATTGGTTTGACATTTTTGTATCATGCTGTATATAGGTTAATGGTTGACAATATGGGCTATTTGGGCATGAGCATGGAAGATATTTTATCTATGGGCGGAACAGAAATGACTACATCATTATTCGCCACAAATGCATGGTCCAATGCTCAAAGATTTTTCGGTGACTCGGATATTGTTACCCTTTTATCTATTGCAATGGTATTGTTTATTACCGCTGAATACGCAGCAGGAACATATAAAAACAGCATATCAAGAGGTTTTTCCAGAACTAACATTTATCTCTCAAAATTTATTGTTTCCCTGTTTATCATGCTTGTTTTATCGTTTTTGTACCTTGTACCGTCCAGCATTACGGCAGGTATTCTGTATGGTAATTGGGGCAATGCCTCTGTTCAAACGGTTGTAACTGTTATTTTAGTCAATCTTTTGGAACTTATCGCCTTTACTGCCTTCTTGACAATGTTGTCTTTTATGATTAAATCCACAGGCGGAGCAATCGCTTTAACATTGGTTTTGATTAACATTGTACCGACAATTTTGGAAGTATTTAATATTATTTTTGAAAATTCAAATCTTTCCCAATATTGGCCGCCGTCTTTGTTAGTCCAAACATCAACTTTTATTGACAACGGTAAAATTTGGATACCGATTGTTGTATCACTTGTTTATTTGGCGGTTTCCCTGTTTTTGGGCTTGTTTACTTTTAACAAAAAAGATATAAAGTAATAACGCAAAGAACCAATGAGCTTTTTCGGCTCATTGGTTCTTTGTTTTGGAGGAAAACAAAATTAAAACTGAATATCCTCAATATGTTTGACGGCTTTTGTTTTGCATAAATAAACGCCAACCGCCGCAAGAAATAAAAGAAGAAGCATCAATGCTATTGCAATCGCAAGCATGGGAACGCCCATACGATACAGCAATATACTGCCAACGCATAAAACCGCCTCCATAACCATAGCAACTGCCATATTAAAGAAAATATTGTAATTGCCACGAAGAACATTTAGTTCATCGTCCCAAACAAGTTTTGGATTGACGGAATCCATATAAACACCGAACAGTGCGGAAAAAACAACCGAAAGCAAACTCAACAGGCATGAAAATAAAAGCATTGTCCAATTTATGCCCAAAAGAATACCGGCCGCCAATGTATAAACAAGCATACCAAGACCGCTGACAAAAATGGCAACTGATGCCTTGACACGAATTTGGACATCGTATGACATCGGAATATATTTAACAAACGAAAAGAACTTACCCTCACGACTCAATGATGAGGACGCTATGCTGTTTGCCGCCGTTACCAAAACGGAAACCGCCGAAACAACCAAAAGATAATACAATGTGCTTTCCGTATTTCCACTGCGTACCCCTTCGGCAAAGCGTTCCAAAAAGCGTGTCGGTCCTTGTAAGAGATAAACCAAATAAATAAAAATCGGCCATACAAAGCTAATCAAAATACAATTCATGAAATATGCCGGTGTGCGGAGCAAAATGCGTAACTCCTTTTTGAAATACGCCCATTCGGGGGAAGATTGCTTTTGTCTGCGGAAATAATTATGCAACGCCGTACCGTTATCATGTTTTTGGCGAACCTGATTGCTGTTTAATACGCCTTTGAAATACAGGAGCTGTGCCAAAAGCATAAATACAACAATCGCCGCAATCAATATGCCTATGTAAATCAAAAAGTTAAGTATATTTCCCGCTGCTATTGCGGAAATGATAAACTGTGTATGAGGCAAAATCATATTTAGTGTCTGCAAAGCTACACTGTTTTTATCCGCTAAAAGTAACATCATGGACTGCATATCCATGTTATAAACAAAGCTGACACATGAAACAATACCTCCAATCAAAAGAACAACGAAAACACCCGTAATTCGATTGACCATATCCTTGTTTCTTATCCAACGGGTAAATGCCATAACAACCATGCACAAAACGGAACAATAAATCAATGGCAAAATCGGGGAGGTTACAACCGCAACAATCGCCAAAAGCCATGAATACCATGGCAACCCTGCGGCAATTAAATATCCTGCCAACGCCGCCAAAACAACAAAAATCTGCATAACGCTTTCACTAATTAAAGCCGCCGTAAAGCGTGACGCAATAATTTGCCATGGGTGAAGTGGCAAAGGCAAAAGTGTTTCTACATCTTCCGAAAAATAAAAAACAGTGAATATAACATTCAATCCAAAGATAAACGAAAAGACCGAGATAATATGCATAAACAGCATAACGCCGTTTGTGCTTTCGCCGACTTCGGCAAAGCCCTTTGTCAAGGCATAGGTAATTATGCCGACCAAAAGACAAATCGGAATAAATATTCCAAAAACAGCGATAAAGGACATCACCGTATAGAAAACTTTTGAGCGTTTTTTTTCGTTTTGACTTGGTTCAACCGTCTGTATAATCGCTGAAACCAGCTTTAAAAAAATCCTCATTTTGCGGTCAACTCCAAAAAGATTTCTTCCAAAGAATTTTCCCTATAATTCTTTTCGAGGTTATCCAAAGTTCCCTCATACAATTTCACGCCATTCTTAATGATAACAACACGGTCGCACAGTTTTTCCGCAACCTCCAACACATGAGTGGAAAAGAAAACCGCATTACCCTTATCGGCATGGGTTCTCATCATTTGCTTTAATTCATAAGCTGATTTCGGGTCTAAACCTGTCATCGGTTCGTCCAAAATCCAAACGGGCGGTTCGTGCAAAAGTGCCGCCATAACCATAATTTTCTGACGCATACCGTGAGAATAGCCCAACAGCGGTGAAGTCAACGCTTCCTCTAAACCGAATTTTTCCGTCAGACTTTGTATTCTCTCTGTGCGTACATCATGCGGTACACGGTAAATATCGGCAATCAAGTCCAAAAATTCCGTTCCTTTAAGGCGTAGAAACATATCTGGACTATCCGCAATATAACCAATCGACTGTTTAAACTTCATTGTATCTTTTTTGACATCAAAGCCGTTAATTGTAATTTTTCCGCTGTCTGGGGTTAAAATGCCCGTCATCATTTTTATGGAGGTAGTTTTACCTGAACCGTTTGGTCCGATAAATCCAACAATTTCTCCCTTTCCGACCTTGAATGATAAATCGTCAACCACTTTTTTCTTTTTATCATATGACTTTGTCACATTTTCAAAACGGATCAAGCTAATCATCTCCCTACAATAAATATTATACCATATTTTTTTGATTTTTCAACAAAAAATACCCTTATACATCGAAATATTTGGCTATTTATTAAAATTTCACACTGTAAAGCACAAAAAACGGGTATATCCTTTTCAGATATACCCGTAAAATATTGAACTATATTTTATTTTTTCTTTTTCTTACCCAAAATCAAAAGAATAATTACAAGTATCAGTGAACCTGCAACAATACCGCCAATCAGCAGATATGTACCAAGCGGGTCGCCTGTCGGAATAATCGGAGGCGGTTCATCGGGATCATAATCAGCAACAAACACCCAACGAATTTTTGCAATCGAGTTTGCATAAGCGTTATCCAATTCGGCAGGAACACTCAGAGTAACCTCCAAATTTGTTGTATCGCCTTTACTGAACTCACCTAACAAAATCGCATTTTCGGGCGACTGCATATTATAGCGGTCATCTTTGCCGACCAATTTACCCTCATAAACAACCTTGTTTGTTTTGGTATTAACAACCTTAACTGTCAACTTTTGCACCAAATCATCGGAAAGAACTTTCTGATGTTCGGCTGTTGCTCCCTCGACATCTTCAAATTCGGAAATATCGGCAGGCAAAGCATAAAGCCAAATATTGACAGCCTTGTCATTCTTATTATTCACTGTAATTGTCTGGGTTCTTGTATCGCCGGGCATAACTCCTTTGAAGTTCCCAAACAAATCTTTGCTTTCGGGAAGAACAATAAATGCGTCCGTACCGTATTGGTATGTTACATTACTGCCCTCTGTGGTGTTGGAGAAAGAATATGTAATTTCGGGAAGTGCCTCTTGAATTTCAATACCGCCCCAATTTACAATATCGTCCTCATCGTTTTTTGTGGGATAGAAATTATCGTACTGTACCGCATCGGCATGAACCGTAATATGTCCGTCCAAATCATGATACCCCTCCATATCCCAATCAGCGGGGAGAGAGAAAGAGTCAATCAGATTTTCAGCAGTCTGTCCCGGTTCAAGCGGAATTTGGTAATAATAATATCCGTCCGTACCCAAAACCCAATCCTCAGGGTTGGCGAAATTCAGAACGATGTAACTCGGGTCATAAACCGTTGTGTCCAGGCGGTTATCCGTATTATGTTCATACCATGCCTTGTCAACCTGAATACGAACATAGGCGGTATTTTCGCCCGTATTTTCGACAGATACAACTTTCGGCACAACCTGTCCCGGTCTAACGCTATCGGGACGGGTGTAAATATCAATCAAATCAATATCCACACGCCCCATAGTTACAACATTTGTTGTTTCCGCCTTTGAGCCGTCATTGTTAAATGACGCCGCCAAGGTGACGCCAAC
>JBJEQG010000030.1:3271-5438 GCA_051881635.1 Acutalibacteraceae bacterium | reverse complement strand
TATATGTTATGATTTTATGTGTCACGCATTATTATTTGTACGGTTGTACCTTTTTTGATTTCGGACTGAACACTCAGCTCACAGGAAAGTTTATCGGTAATTCTCTTGCAAAGATACAATCCCAATCCTGTTGACTTTTTGTCCAATCGTCCATTATATCCTGTAAAGCCTTTTTCAAAAATACGGGGCAGGTCCTCCGGTGCCATACCTATGCCTGTGTCAATAATTTTCAATATGCCGTTTTCCGCCTCAATCGTTATACTTCCCTTATTTGTATATTTAATTGCATTGGAAAGCAACTGCTCAATTACAAATAGCAAGCCCTTTTCATCGGTTACGACACGCATGGCTGTTCCTTTATATATCAGTTTCAACTTTTTCTGCACAAATTGTGCCGCATATTTTCGTATAGCCTGGCGGATAATGTCATCTAACGCATATTCCTGAAAAACAAAATCATTTGATGTGCTGTCCACACGAAAATAACACAGCACCATTTCAACATATTGCTCAATCTGAAACAATTCCGACAAAAGCAAGGCATTTTGTTCGGTATCCTCCGATTGAAGATAAAGCCGCATGGCTGCCATAGGTGTTTTGATTTGGTGTACCCATGCCGTATAGTAATCAATACTTTCTCTTTGATGTTTTTCCTCCAAACGGCACGCCTCATGATACATACGGCACATTTTTTTGCCGATTTCCTGATAATCCTGTTCAATAAGACCACAGGGTTCAGGCAGTTGTTCCGATAGGAGTTCCACATTCTTATAGGCAATTCTCAAACGCTTATGCCGCTGTATAAAAAATATAAATCGTATGATTTCAACCGCTGAACCAATAACACTGCAGATTAACAACGCATAAAAGAACGCCTCATTTTCTATATGATAAACATAGAATACACCGAAAAATATACCTGCAAAAAGCATAAACAAAACAATGTTTCCGCATTGTTCTTTTAGAAATTCTCCCAACAATCGCATTTCATTTTTTCTCTCCATTTTTCAAAGGTCTGTTATTAGATAATGTATCCTGTGCCGGTTTTAGTGAGGATAAAGTCTTTCAGTCCGATGTTGTCTAACTTTTTTCTTAAACGATTGATGTTGACGGTTAAGGTGTTTTCTTCAATATAATTGTCGCTTTCCCAAAGGCGTACCATAAGCGTATGACGGGTAACGGTTTTACCTTTGTTTTCAAGAAGTGTTTGGAGAATACGAAACTCGTTGCGTGTTAATTCAATTTTTTGATTATTATAGAGGAGTGTCATATCGTTGATATTCAAAATTGCCCCTTTATATTCGATAACGGCGGCCGTATTTGAGAAATCGTATGTTCGCCGCAAAACAGCCTGAATTTTTGCCGTCAGAACATTGAGGTCAAACGGCTTTGAAATAAAGTCATCGCCGCCCATATTCATTGCCATAACCATATTCATGCTGTCGGCGGCAGACGAAATAAAGATAATTGGAATGCTGGATATTTTTCGGATTTCATTACACCAATGGTAGCCGTTATAAAATGGCAGCATGAGGTCCAAAAGTACAATATGCGGTTCAAAATCCGTAAATTCTTTCAGAACATTCTGAAAATCCTCAATACATTTGACTTCATACCCCCATGATTCTATATGTTTTTTGACAACAGATGCAATCACGCTGTCATCTTCCGCAATCATAATTTTATACATATTTCACCTCAAATATTTAATTGTCCCTTAAATTTATTATATATTCGCTCTCCGTTTTTTCAAGTGTTTTATACATTTGCCGAGATTTTTTGTACTTGATATATTTGGGGGACTGTGGTAAAATACTCTTGATTATCAAAACATACAGGAGGATTCTTATTTTATGTCAGGACATTCAAAATGGAGTACCATTAAACGCAAAAAAGAAAAAACCGATAACGCCCGTGCAAAAGTTTTTACAAAAATCGGTCGTGAGCTTGCCGTTGCTGTTCGTGAGGGCGGAAGTGCCGACCCAAATGTAAACTCTAAATTGAAAGATTGTATTGCAAAAGCAAAAGCGAACAATGTACCAAACGACAACATTGAGCGTATTATCAAAAAGGCTGCGGGTGCAGGTGACAATACAAACTATGAGGCTATTCGTTATGAGGGTTACGGTCCGTGTGGTGTTGCCGTTATTGTTGAGGCTTTGACGGA
>JBJEQG010000030.1:0-3171 GCA_051881635.1 Acutalibacteraceae bacterium | reverse complement strand
ATGCAAAAACTCCTCGATATGCTTGACGATAACGACGATATTCAAAATGTTTTCCACAACTGGGAATAATTTGAGAACCTCTCGTTTTTTCCGCCTTTGGCAATTCTATCAAAATTATTGAGAAAAAAAAGAACACCCCTTAACCAAGTTTGAGAAATTTGGTTAAGGGGCGTTCTATTATGAATTGTACATGGATTTCAGTTTTTCAACGATTTGATGGGCACACATATAAACATTGCCGCCGCCAATCGTAATAATCAAATCGCCGTCCGTTGCCTTTTGGGTGACATAGTCTGTAATTTCCTCGAAAGTTTTGAACCATACACAGCCGTCAATTTTATCCGCCAAATCTTTGGCATAAATATTATAGGTGTTGGTTTCACGCACTGCCAAAATTTCAGAAAGTATTGCATGGGTCGGAATGGAAAGCACTCGGGCAAAATCATCTAACAACATGGCTGTTCGGGAATAGGTATGCGGTTGGAATACCGCCCAAACTTGTTTGAATCCCATACCCATAGCGGATTTTAAAGTGGCTTCAAGTTCGGTCGGGTGGTGTGCGAAATCGTCCGCCACTGTAATACCGCCGAATTTGCCGAGAATTTCAAAACGGCGGTGTGCCCCGGTAAATGCTCCCAGTGCTGTCGCAATATCCTTCGGTTCAGCACCTAAAATTAACGCTGCCGTTGCCGCCGCAAGTGCATTCAAAACATTATGCCGTCCCGGAACTTGCAAGGTTACGGTCATAAGCGTTTGTCCGTTATGATGAACCTCAAAAGTATCAAAAACTTTATCCTCGCTGACA
Source organism: Acutalibacteraceae bacterium (assembly GCA_051881635.1). Classification (GTDB taxonomy): domain Bacteria; phylum Bacillota; class Clostridia; order Oscillospirales; family Acutalibacteraceae; genus JBJEQG01. Next base: position 2,366 of record JBJEQG010000030.1, on the reverse strand, counting down.
ATTACAGCGTAATAATCGTTTTTGCTGTCAAAGCCGAAAGTAGTCAGGGGCTTATCAACGGTTTTCATAGCGTCCATAGTGTTTTCGTCATCACCGTTTACGATTAAGGTTTGAGAAGTTTGTTCCGCAAAACGGGTAAAGGATTTCTTTACGCCGTCCAATGTTTTGAAATAGTCTAAATGGTCGGCGTCAATGTTCAAAATAATAGAAATGGCAGGATAGAGGTGCAGAAAAGTGTCGACATATTCACACGCTTCACAGGTCATAATATCCGATTTGCCGACACGGCTGTTGCCGCCGAGAAAAGGCAATTTACCGCCGATAACAGCTGTCGGGTCAAAGTTGCACATGGTCAGAATTTGTGTCAGCATGGAGGTTGTTGTGGTTTTGCCGTGTGTACCTGAAACAGCTACTGAGCGTTTATACTTGGAACAAACCGCTCCCAGCATGATACAGCGTTCAACAGTCGGTATGCCCTGAGCCTTTGCTGAAACAAGTTCAGGATTGTCGGATTTAACTGCCGCCGTATAAACAACCATATCCGCTCCGTTAACATTTTCGGCAAAGTGTCCCATTGTAACTTTAATGCCATAGCTGCGAATACGCTCCAAAGTATCGGATTCATTCATATCCGAACCGGTAATTTCATATCCCTCATGATAGAGAATTTCAGCAAGTGGACACATACCTGAACCGCCGATACCAACAAAATGAATTCTCTTAATGTTATCCAATAAAGTTTTGTAGTTATATTCCATGCGTATGCACTTTCCTTCCGTTTTTCTACAACAGTAGAAATTATATGTATATCTATGTTCAAATTTTTGATATGAACAAAAATGCTCCCGGCATAATATGCCGAGAGCGATGGTATGGAGCGGATGACGAGGCTCGAACTCGCTACCTCAACCTTGGCAAGGTTGCGCTCTACCAGATGAGCTACATCCGCATACGGAACTCTGTTCCTTAGTGCTTTTATATTATAACAAGCGAATTTTAATTTGTCAAGCATTTTTTGAAAAAAATTTAGATTTTTGTTTTTAAAGCACTTGAAACAAATAAGTGTTGTCTAAACAGTCAAAAAGATGTAGAATAGAAGTACAGAAAAGAGAGGGAGTGTTGTTCAAATGAAAGCGGCAATTTTTGATATGGACGGTTTAATGATTGACAGCGAAAGTGTATTTGTTTGGGGATTTACACAAGCTGGTAAGGATTTGGGTTATCAAGATATAGAAACCGTTTGCAAACAAACAATCGGTGTAACCTCAGCCATGACAAAAGCGATATTTTTGGAGCATTATGGTGCGGACTTCGATTATGATGAACTGCGGGATTTGGGTAGAAAATATATAACATCATACTATGAAAAAAACGGTGTGCCGATTAAGGCAGGTTTGTTTTCGCTTTTGGATTTTTTGAAAACCGCCCGTTTCAAGTTAGCTGTGGCAACTTCAACACAGCGAGAAAGTGCTGAAAAGACCCTTTTCCAAAAAACAAAAATCGGTTCTTATTTTGATGCCGTCGTTTACGGTGATATGCTGACAAAAAGTAAGCCGGAACCCGATATTTACTTAATGGCGGCAGAGAGTATCGGTGTTGAACCGTCAGAGTGTTATGCATTTGAAGACTCAATTAACGGTGTTAAGTCGGCTTATGCGGCAGGAATGAAAGTCATTATGGTACCTGACCTCATTCCACCAACCGATGAAATTCGACCAATGCTTTATGCCTGTTGTTCAAGTTTAACTGAGGCGGAAAAGATTTTACGGAATAATGCTTTCGCAAAAGAATAACTGTATGAAAGATAATTGACACATATTATCTTGATGTTAAAGCACAACTGTCACTGTCTTGACGACAAACAAAAAGAGCCGAAACAAATCGGCTCTTTTCTGTTAGATTTAAAATCTGCCCATAGTATAATAATCGTCCGAAGGTACTTCTTCATAGTTACGATTGCTGTTAATATAGCTTTTGATTGCTGTAATTAAAATGACACATATAGCACCATTCCATATCAAAGCAAAAAAACCCATTGCAAAAACCATGCCGTAATCGGGGGAAACGGACATCATATAATCAGTGGAGGCGGAAAACGCCCTTGTGAAAGCCTCCTCAACGGAAACTTCGTCCATTGTTAAGTATCGCTGTAAATCGGATTGAAATTTGCTGAAATTGGCTTTTGTAATGATGTTATCCGTATCATCGCCCTGCATACCCTCCCATGACCAATCGACAAATTCCAATGTGTTGGCATTTTTGGGTTCGGAATATACTACCAGAAAATGCTTTTCGTCTGAAAAGCGATTGACATAAAGGGAATAGGCATAATTTTCAAGGCTGTCATATTTTCCTTTCCAATCGGA
>JBJEQG010000029.1:0-5477 GCA_051881635.1 Acutalibacteraceae bacterium | reverse complement strand
TCCACGCTTACACAGGCGACCAGATGATTCTTGACGGTCCGCACAGAAAAGGCGACCTCAGAAGAGCAAGAGCTGGTGCTGCTAACATCGTTCCGAACTCCACAGGTGCTGCTAAGGCTATCGGTCTTGTAATTCCTGAATTGAACGGCAAGCTCATCGGTTCCGCACAGCGTGTTCCGGTTCCGACAGGTTCCACAACAATCCTCACAGCCGTTGTTAAGGGTACAGATGTAACTAAGGAAGGTATCAACGCTGCTATGAAGGCTGCTGCTTCCGAGTCTTTCGGTTACAACGAGGACCAAATCGTTTCTTCCGATGTTATCGGCATGAAGTTCGGTTCATTGTTTGATGCAACTCAGACAATGGTTAGCAAGATTTCCGATGACCTCTATGAGGTACAGGTTGTTTCTTGGTACGATAACGAGAACTCCTACACAAGCCAGATGGTTAGAACAATTAAGTATTTCGCTGAGTTGGGCTAATTGATATACTGACTTTTAAATAACAACCGCCGCAAAATCCATAACGGGTTTTGCGGCGGTATTTTTTGTCATAACCTTTTAATTCACATAAAAAAAAATTATATTTCCCAAAAAGACGGGATTTCAAAGGGATAATCTACTTTCCAAGACGGCGGCGGCGACTGAACAGCAATGCCAAAATGCTTATGACTAAAAGAACGGCAATTAGAATCCATGCAAATATAAATGAGCTTGTGCGGCTTTCCTCCTCAACAACGGCGGCTGAGGTGTCTTTTTCGCCGTTTCCCGACTCGCCTGACGACTCTGCCTGATATACCGATAAGGCAAAGCTGTCATCTTTCAGAGTGACCTCCCGACAAAAGGCAATTTCCGACGGGGAAATTGTCAGCTCAAAAACGGCATTTCGTAAATCGCCAATCGGTGAGGATATAATATGAACGGCGTATGTCGCTAAGGAAAGATTTTGTATATAAATCTTCCCATTCTCGTCACTGATTTCTTCATTGTCGGCAACCTGTACCTTAACACCCGAAACGGCATTTCCGTCCGTATCAACAAAATGCAGCAAAAGGCTTCCGTTTGGCTCAGAATCAGCCGTCTGCGGCTCGGAAATGTTCCACGCATAATCTGTTGCCGCCCAGACAATCTTCGTTGTATCACACGCTATACCGCATTTCTCACGATAATAAGAGGAAAGCTCTGTCAATGCCGCTTTAAGCTGAGTAATATCATAGGTGAAACTAAATACGCCTTCCCCGTCCTTACTCTGCTTAACAAGGCGAATTGCGTCCTCACTGATAATTTTTTCCTGAATCAGTGTCTGCAAACAATCCGCATAGTTATATTTGTCATTCTTTGCGTCATAAACCGCCGCATACATCAGAAAGCCCTGTACGGCTGTGTTATCCTTAGCGGTCAGCGTCAAATAAATACGGCCGTTTTCCGCATAAACCTCTGATTTTACGGCTTGCGGTACGGTTTTATCTACCGTAATTGGAAAGGTCAAAACCGTATCCTCAGACTTCAAAGAGGAGTCTGCTGTAATCGTATAAGTATATTTGCCCTCTTTAAGCTGCGGAAAATTGTTTTTTTGATAAATCACGCCTGCCGCCGAGAGAACATCTGTACGGAAGATATTAAAGTTATCCGTATAAACTGTATTTCCGTTTGTGTCGCTTATACTTAAAGTCATCTGTTCAGTGGTTCTCGCAGTCAAAACAGACGGCACTAATATTGACATTGAGAAAGTATGGTCGGAAATTCGTTTAACCGCCTTTAAGTAGTTTGTATAACTTGTTCCGCTATACACCATATTATCGGTTCTTTCTCCCGTTAATTCATTAAATCCAATGCGTGTCGGTATATAACCATGACTGTTTTCATCGTATGTTATGTTATAAAGGACAGCAGCCTGATTTTCCTCCAAAATTGATGTTTCGGACCAATCTCCGCAAAAACTCATAAACGGAACAGTTAAATTGATTCCGTTTTCGTCAAGGGCAATTAAACGCAAATAGCCGTCAATGAAAAAACCCTGTTCAAACACTTTCTTTTGTTCATCAATAAAATCTTCGTCCAACACAATCCTGACGGAAACATCTACCCAACCTGATGCGGGAACGGTTACGGAAGAAACCGGTAAATAAGGTCCTTGTTTAACGCTGAAATTTGCTTTGTCAAGAATGGAAATCATTTCGTTTGATTTATATTGCACACTGTCAATTTCAACGGCGGCATCGGTTTGAAGTATTTTTTCAAACCGATATGAAACATCTGTATCCGATGTATTATAAATGCGAATCAAAAAAGCATACAGATTATCATTACACGCTCCATGCTCAGACTTCGGACGGCGTGTACCGGCTACCGTAATAAAGGTCTTGTTATCCAAAGCCTTTTGAATTTGTATCAACCCGCTACCCGCTATGCGTGGGGAAATATATGTGCCGTCACCGCTTACAACAGGTTCAGCCGTTGAAATCAACTGTGCATAAACCCACTCGTTTTTCTCCTGACGGCTCCAATCCGCAAAAGTTTCATTCTGTTCCATATAGGATTTCAGTACCGCCGCCGCACCGGAAACCTCTGCCGCCGCCATTGATGTTCCGTCCAAAACAAAATACTTATTATCATTGACGGGAACATAAATTTCTCCGCCCGGTGCTGCCGCATCAATCCCCATAGTCAGTCTGTCCGTTGTACCATAGAGGGCATCTGCCGTTTGTGCATTGTCGTTTTTAACGGTTACGATATTTTGTGTATTAACATCAATCGTACCTCTCGGCATTTCAGAAAAATAATTCGCACAGCTGCTGCCAACTGATGCAACAGGCAACCATAAATCCGAAAAAACCGGTGTTTCATCGCTGACAATCAAAACCGCAGCAGCTCCGTATGAATATAAAGTGTAAAGCTGTTCCTCAGTGACGGCTGAAAAATTAAGCACGATAATTTTTCCGTATAATTCTTTATAACCAAAATCGAAAATATCCTTGTTTTCGTCAATCGTCCAATAGGTATATGTTCCCGATAATGACACAAATAACGAAGTGTAACTTTTACCCTCAGTATTCTCTGCCATATACGGCACAATTTTTTCCTGTTCATTCGCCATTAAAGCGTAACGGTAGGAAACCTCATTCCCAACTGACGCTGACACAAAAGTATATGGAGAAATGGCATACAGCCCTGTATTGCCGTAATCAACCCTGTTTGTTTTTATCAGGGTATCCGATTCGCTGTTTCCGGCGGCAACAGATACAAAGATACCTGCCTGATAAAGGCGTTGAAACAAACGCTCCGTAAAAACAGTTGAACCGCTGTCCAATCTCGGTGCGTTAAGGCTGAGATTGATAATATCCGCACCCAAAACGGCGGCATCGTCCATAGCCGCCAAAAGAACATCATCGGTAATCACAAGATTTTCATTGGCAACCTTAAACAACATCAATTCCGCCGATTTTGCAATACCAAAATAATCGCTGCTTTCCGTAAATTTCAGATTATCTCCTGCAATCAGTCCTGCAACCGCTGTTCCATGTACGCTGTCACTGCTCAGGTCTGTATCTTTTTCGGCATAATCATAGCCGAAAATAACCTTTGAATTATAGTACAAATCGGCGGCTTTTGTTTCCGAACTAACAGACAGACAGCCATTATCCAAATATGACTGTAATTGTGAAGTTTCCGCAGTTTCTCCGAAAAAAACTTCATGTTCCGTATCAAAGGCAGTATCCAAAACGGCAACTTTAATCCCCGTTCCCGTATAGGTGTCATTTTTATTTGCACCAATCATATTCTGATAGGAATAATTTAAAAGTGTTTTCGGGTCAACAGGCTGTGGCTCGCCCTTCGGTGTATCTTCCGTATCGCTGTCAGACGGACTGTCATTTTCCGTATTTTCATTTTCATTTTGCTGTGAACTTTCCTCAGTCACGCTTTCCTCAACCGTTTGCGGCGTTGTTTCGTTGAATGAGATATAAACCGCCTTAACACCGCTGACGGACTGTAATGTTTCCAAAGAGGCATAGTATGCCTGTACACTAAAACCGTTCATAACGGTTTTGTAAGATTTTGTATATGTAAAATCCGCCTCTGTTACGGTTCTCTTTATTTCCGCACGAACCAGTGTCTGCTGACGCAAAATCTCCTGTAATTGGTCAATACCGTCATTTGAGAGGACATATTCTTCAATATTGTTTGTCTGTTCCTGGGAGTTAAAATCGTCCAAAAGACTTTCGGTTGTAAGTTCGATAATAAAAGTCACTTTATCAGTCGGCAAAAATGCCGTTTTATTTATTTCGGACGATTTATTTTCCAAGAGCGTTGCTGATAATGATTTTATGGTTTTATCGGTAACAACTTCATCTTTCTCCCGTACGGTCAGCATTGGAACAATAATTATTGCCGCAATCAACACAAGTGTCAATACAATAGAAAAAAAGCCTCGTTTCAAACCGTTATTCACCTCGATTTTTTTGGACACATAATTTACTTTTATATCATAACACAGACTTGCACTCAGAACAAGCACTCTTTGGCTATGCCGAACATCTCACGCAGTGCATAAGTCGGAAAAAGATAGAACGGAGTATTTGCAGGTACTGAACCACAGGTATAACCCTGTTTTTTGGCGATAACCGACGCTCTGAACTCATGAAATCCGTCCGTAACCAACGCCAATTCTTTACTCAAACCGTTTTCGGTGATAATTTCTCCTGAATAGCGTATATTTTCCTCTGTTGTCGTGGAGCGTTCCTCCTTATATAAGCGTTTGCTGTCAATGCCCCGTTCCACAAGCCAACGGTACATACATTCCGCCTCACTGATACCTTCATTATAGCCCTGTCCTCCCGACAAAACACATTTTGCGGAGGGATTAGCCGTCAGATAGTCATACGCTGCCTCTAAACGGCGTGAAAGCATAAGGCTCGGCTGTTCTCCGTTTACCTTGCAACCCAAAACAACAACCGTTGCGTTTTCGCTTGGCGTTATCATTGACGCTCCAAGCATAATGCCTGAAACCACAAGCATATATAATGTTCCTGCCGCAACAACACCACCGCAAATACTTATAATACATTTACCGCTTGTTTTTTTCCAAAAACGCTTTAAACGGGGAATCCAAAACCGTGTTGTCAAAAGTATAGCCGCCAAACCACCAAAATAAACCATGCCGAACAGATTGCCGATGTTAATTATTCTCTGCCCCATAGGAACAAAACACAGCAAAAAAACACCGATACTGAAAATAATGAAAATCCACTTTATAATTTTTAAAACAATCTTTTTCATATTTTTAATTCTTCTCCTTTTAACATCTGTTCTGTTTTGAAGTTAATTCTCATTTATTGTAATATATTTTCTGCCTGATTACAATAGATTTTTTGGATATGAAATTTACGGATTTTTTCGGAAAAATTGCTTATAATCATAGAGAAACACCAATAAACCCGAATAAATTTTATTAAAATCGACGCTTTATCATAAACATGA
>JBJEQG010000028.1:1162-24848 GCA_051881635.1 Acutalibacteraceae bacterium | reverse complement strand
TATCGGTCAGTTCAAGATAGAGGTTTATGCACAGGCAATTCAGACGGATAATTTCAGCGATTCAACCGAGGCATTTGCAGCTCTTGACGCTGAAATAGCAAATGGCACTATTCAGGAAAACTATAAAACAACAAATGGCGGAATTTAATTACGGTTGGTTGTGATTGAGCCGATTAAGGCTCAATCACAATAAATAATATTCTTAAAAATATAAAGTCAAGCGACAGCAATCAGGTTGTCGCTTGACTTTTGCTTAATTAGTAAGCCCAATGGGCAAGTGCGTATAAAAAAGACATCCGCAACCTGTCAGTTTTTACTAACAACATGACAGGCATACGCCATTTATATATTATTGTGTAAGCCTTAACCTTTACACAATATGGGGGTTAAGGCTCTTTATATCTTGATACTTTTGTATCAAGTAAAAACTTCATTCTGTATAATACACAGTGCCAAATAATAGGAGATAACGGCTATGGCAGATGTTACCAACACTATCACAGCTATAAGAAAAGATGATAGTCTGTACTTGTTAAACATAGGGCTGTCCATGTGGCTTGAACAAGTATTGCCTACCCTAATCTTATGTGTAACATGAGATTAGGGTAGGCAATAAGCCATTAAAGCTCACAACCTCTGTTTTTTGGAGCTGGAGAAGGGACTCGAACCCTCGACCTGCTGATTACGAATCAGCTGCGCTACCGACTGTGCCACTCCAGCATATAGGTTTACCGACAATTTCTATTATATATAATTTTTCTTCTTGCGTCAAGTGATTTGAAGAAAAATATCTGTGAATAAATAATATCCATATTAAGATTTTTTATGTTGATTGTATTTTTAACAGGAGTATGGTATAATAACCCTGTATTGTATTTGTATAATGATACAGAAATAACAATAAAACGGAGTTGATTAAATGGAGGATTTTGTTGTCCAAACACTTTGTGACGGTGTGGATTTCAGTTATTTGAAAGATCACCGCTTTAAAACAGGACGAACAAGCATGGCGTTGTTGCTGCCGCTTGATGAGCAAACAGCCGCAGCGTCTTCAATGCTTGCCAATATACTGACTCAAACCTGCCAAAAGTATCCCGATTATACACAGTTGAATCAAAAGCTGTCTATGCTTTACGGTGCAAGTATTTATTCTCATACGGCAAAAGTAGGGGATAATCTGATTTTAACTTTTTCAGGTGCAAGTATCAATGATTGTTATGCTTTTGATAAAGCACCGATTTTTTCAGAATTAACACAACTGCTTTGTTCAATGATTTTTGAACCGAATTTTCAAAACGGTTTGTTTGTTCAAAGCGATATTGAGCGTGAACGCCGCCAAATATTAGAGGATATTGAGGCGGAATATAACGATAAACGCCGCTATGCAGGCAAGCGTTGTATTCAGATTATGTGTGATGACGAACCATATGCCTATCCGTCCTATGGTTCTGCGGAGGCTGTCAAAAATATGACGGCTGAAATTTTGACCGAACAATGGCAAAAAATGCTCAGTAATGCCCATGTTGAACTGACGCTTTTGGGCGAAACCGAACCGAGCGGTGTTCTTGAAACTTATGAACACTTTTTCAAAAATCAATCAAGAGTACCAACACCATTCACCCGTATTTATAAAAATGCAGGTGCGGTTAAGTGTGTAACAGAGGAGCAAGATGTTTCTCAATCAAAGCTTGTTTTAGGTTTCCGTTGTTCAGTTGGAAACAGCATAGAAGATTATCTTGCCGCTGTTATGATGTCCGCTGTTTTTGGCGGCACACCCATGTCCAAATTATTCCTCAATGTTCGGGAGAAGATGAGCCTTTGCTATTATTGTTCCTCAATGTATTCTTCCGAGAAGAAAATTCTTTTGGTTGACAGTGGTGTTGAAACTAAAAACATTGAAAAAGCCGAAGAAGAAATTTTGAACCAACTCAAAAAATTGCAAAACGGTGAATTGACTGCCGATGAAATTGATGCGGCAAAATTGGCACTGCGTAACTCGTTTGTTTCACATTTAGACTCTTTGGCAGCGTCCGAACGCTTCTATATCAGCCGTAAAATGGCAGGAAACTATGTATCCCCTTACACTCTGGCAAAAATGTTGGACGATATTACCGCTGAACAAATCATTCATGCGGCACAGGGTGTTGTTTTGGATACGGTTTATACACTTAAAGGCAAAGCGTAAGGAGGGTAAATATGGGTTTTACTGAAATTAAAAGCGAACGCTTTAACGAAAAATACTATGCACTGCATCACCGTTCCGGTTTGCATATTTTTGTATATCCAAAAAAGGAGTTTCAATCCGCTTTTGCGATTATCGGCACGAAATTCGGTTCAGTCAATTCAAAATTTATATCTCACGGGGAAAAAATTTCCGTACCGGACGGTATTGCTCACTATTTGGAACATAAGCTGTTTGAGAGTGAAGATGGCGATGCGTTTTCCAAGTATGCAAAAACTGGAGCGTCTGCTAATGCTTTCACTTCGTTTAATACCACCTGTTATTTGTTTTCCTGTACACAACAGTTTGAAACCTCTTTGGAAATTTTGCTCGACTTAATCACAACCCCTTATTTTACAAAGGAAACGGTTGCCAAAGAACAAGGTATTATCGGACAGGAAATCAAAATGTATGATGATTCTCCTGATTGGCGTTCCATGATGAATGTACTGACAGCGATGTATCAAAATCACCCTGTGAATAAAGATATAGCTGGAACAGTTGAAACGATTGCGAATATTACCCCTGAGGCATTATATCAATGTTATAATGCTTATTACAATCTGAACAATATGTATCTGAGCGTTGTTGGCAATGTTGACCCCGAAACGGTTTTGAAGATTGCCGATGAAAAATTAAAAACCGCTGAGCCGTTTGATACAGTGTCTGTATTCCCCGAAGAGCCGTATGCTGTGTCACAATCCTTTATTGAGCAAAAATTAGATGTCACAATACCGCTGTTTCAATTAGGATTTAAGCATCGTCCACAGGAAAAATATACCGAAAATGATTATGCCTGCATGGATATTTTGCTGACCGCTTTTACAAGTGAGTCCTCACAGCTTTATAAAGAACTTTTGGACGCTGAACTAATAAATGCAACATTTAATGCGGAATTTTTCAGTGGCGACCATTACGAAGGTGTTATTTTCTCAGGTGAATCTAACAATCCCGAAAAAACCGCTGATTATATCCGTTCTGCTGTTAGAAAACTGCATGAAACAGGTATTTCGCAAACAGATTTTGAATGGGCAAAGCGTGATGTTTACGGACGGAACATTTCTGTTTTGAATAAAAATTCCGACACCGCCAATGTTATGATAACTTATGCTTTTAATGACTGTGAATTGTTCAAAAGTATTGAGGCGGTTGCGGATTTGACCTTAGATGATGTCAACCGCTTTTTGGAAAACCGACTTGATGCCGATAATACTGCCCTTTCTATTGTGCGTTGAGAGGTGCATTTATGTTTACAGTGGAATTTCCAAAATTAGGTTGGAGTATAGACATTAACCAAGTGGCATTTGCCATAGGTGATTTTAAAGTTTATTGGTACGGTATCATCATTGGTACAGGTTTTTTGCTTGCGTTATTGTATGCCCTTTTTGCACTAAAACGCTTTGGTATAAATAAAGACAGCTTTTTTGATTGTGTTTTAATTGGTTTAATTACAGGAATTATCGGGGCAAGATTATATTATGTTTTATTCCGTTGGGATTATTATATTCAGCACCTCGATGAAGTCCTTATGATTCATAACGGCGGTTTGGCGATTTACGGCGGAATTATTGGCGGCTTGTTGGGCGGCTGTATTACAGCCAAAATTAAAAAAATTTCAATTCCTGCCATACTTGATGTTGCCGTTTTAGGTTTTTTGATTGGGCAAGGTTTAGGGCGTTGGGGCAATTTTTTCAATCAGGAGGCATTTGGTACACCGACGGATTTGCCGTGGGGAATGTTGAGCGAAAATACAAATGGTGTTGCTGTACACCCTTGTTTTTTGTATGAATCCTTGTGGTGCTTGCTCGGATTTGTTCTTCTGCACTTTTTCAGCAAAAAATTCCGTAAATATGACGGACAAATTTTTCTGTTGTATTTAGTATGGTACGGTTTTGAGCGAATGATTGTTGAGGGCTTGCGAACAGACAGTTTATATCTGCCATTTGGTGATATTCGGGTTTCACAGCTTTTAGCGGCATTAACTTGTGTGATAGGCATTGTGCTTTTAATTGTATTCAGAAAACGCACATATAAAGCAGTTGATACACTTTCTAATGACAATAAAAATACCGTATCTGCTGACATTGAAACTGTCGTCAAACAGGAAGTTTCTGCTGTTAATGATTCTGAAAAAATTGAAGAAACATCAGAAACTGCACCGCCACCCGAAGAATAATGTTATATTCATTTCTCAAACGGAAAGGAGTGATAAAGATGAATGTTGGTTATACATTGGACGAGAATGGACAGATTGACGATAACGACCCAATTTATGAAGTTTTAGACGAATGGTTTGAAAGCCATGATTACAATAAAATTATTGATGCTGTTCAGAGAGTTCCTTATAAACAGTGGAGCAATCATTTGTGGCTTACTGCAATTCATGCTTTGAATTGTAACGGCGAATATGGTGTTGCCCGAGAGGAACTTATAAAATTGTATAAACGCTGTCAAACCCCTGCCGATAAAGCAAGGGCATATGCTCTTTTAGGTTATGGATATTATATGGAGTCTAAGGAACTGAAAGCACTGTATTGTTATCACCATGCGATGAAAGAAGATCCCGATAATACAGCCGCATTGAATTTGCAGCCACAATGTCAGTTATGCGAGGACGCCATTCAAAATGAATTTTCCGAGTTGCGTCATGCTTCAAAAAATCTTTCAAAAAGAATGAAAGAGCGTGTTCAGGAAACACCGGAAGATATGAAAATGATACCATACGATGCAGAAAGCTTTGCTTTAATTTTGAGCTTTTTGCCCGCTGTCCGCACGATTGCAGGCAGAGAAGAGCCACTTGGCTTAAATCGTGGCATTTATGCAAACTATCAAGATGCCGAAGATAGTGAAGCCGTTAAGCAATGGCTACTTGAAGCGTATGATATTCGGGATATGGAAACCTTAGAGGCCGCCATGCGGAGAGAATTTTTTGTCGGACGCCACTATGAAAATTTTTTAAGTTACAAAAAGGGAATCCCCGTTTTGGACTTGAAACAGTTGGACGATAACGGACAGAAAACATGGGAAGCATGTATTCGTTTTTTTGAAAATATATCCGCATGGGTACCGGACGGCGGTTTATCGGCATGGGACATCAGCGAAAAGATTGGTTTGGCACGACAAGCCTTTGCGTGTGGTATAATTCAATCGGACGCTTTTTCATCTTTTTTTGTTCCGCTTATGGACGAGGCGAAATGCCATTATAATTCGTGGGAAGATTATTTTACGGCGTTGCTTTTGGGCGGCGGTTTCTTTATGTATTTTCTTACGGATTTTAATATCAATGAAAGCATAGAGTTTATCGAAAATATGACAGAATTGGTTTGCCGCAGCAATGTTTTGGACGCCGCTTGGAATGATGAAGATATAAAAGCAATCCGATTTGATACTTTGGTCTATGAGCGTTGGATTAAGGCGAAATGTTCCAAAGTATTTGCCGAACAGGTAATACAAAATTACAAAGGGCATGATGAAGAAGATAAAGATACTTTCTTTACTTTCCAAATAATTTCCGATAATGACTTTGTTTATATTTGTGTTCCAAATACTCTTGATTTTTATGATTATCTCCATTTAGCATATAATTTCAAAAACGGCACAACCGTATTCGGCATACATAATTATATGCCGTCATGGGATTTTGCCGCTGTGGTAGCTAATGCGGTAGGTATCAACGGTATGCAGTATATGAGTCGTGGAGCCCACAAATTGTTGCATAACATTAAAGAACCAGAAAAAAGCAATATTACGCTCTTTTTCAGAAACGGCTATCTGTCAGAAATTTCTTTTTTGAATGACTTTTATAACGAACTCCAATTAGAGAGTATGGATAGTTCTAAATATACCAAAGATTTTCATGCAATCACAGCTACCATAGATTTAGAGCATATCAAGGCTTTGCGGGAAAGCGGTCAGGTTGAAGAAATAACCGTAAAAATCATTTAACAATTTTCCAATATCAATATAATGGAACAGTATTTTTTAAAGCTATGTTGAAAAAACATAGCTTTTTTAATACTCAAATCTTTTATATAAAAATATAAACAAAATTTATTTTTATATAAAAATGTCGAAAAAGTGTTGACTTATAAAAATAAAAGTGATATATTTTATTTAAATATCAATTTATGGTTAATGTAACTTGTCAAAGATGTTATAAAACTATCATCAATATTAAAAAGGAGGGAAATTTAATGAAAGAGAAGAAAAAAATACCAAAAAAGTTCAAGATTATTATTAGTATAATTATTGTAATTGCGGTTATTTTTGCTTATTCAGGCGTAACTTTTGCGATTGACTATGCAATGATTAGTAATGATATGACCCCTATGTGTGCATTTTATAAAAATCCGATGAATGATGGAGGTTCTTGCGATTATATTGGATTGTTTTATAAAATTACAAAATGGAACGGCTATGCTTATGATGAACAAGGAAACCACATAGGACGGAATAAAGGTGTTGAAGCATTTTGGGGAATTGACAGCTATTGGAAAGAAAATGACCCTGATTTTCCAACAACTTTTGTCCCTGATGATTGATATTCAAAATTAAAAATGACCGTAAAATCATTATAACAAAATGCTGTATCAACTGTCGTTCACATCAAAAATTATTTTGTTAAAATTGGAGTTTTATATGACCTATAAAATAAGACAAATAAAGCCAGAAGAAATACAGTTATTAAATGATTTTTTATATGAGGCTGTTTTTGTTCCTGAAGGGATAGAACCTCCACCAAAAACAATTATTACTCAGCCTGAATTACAGGTATATGTCAATAATTTTGGTAACAAAAAAGGCGATATGGCTCTGGTTGCAGAAATAGGTGATAAAATAGTTGGAGCGGTTTGGGTAAGATTTATGAATGACTACGGACATATAGATAATAATACACCCTCGCTTGCAATTTCGTTGTATGAGGAATATCGAAACTATGGAATTGGCACGGATATGATGTTTCAGATGTTGAATATGCTTCGTAATAATGGTTATACACAAGTATCGCTTGCAGTACAAAAAATGAATTATGCAGTAAAAATGTATCAAAAGGTTGGTTTTGAAATTGTTGATGAAAATAATGAAGAATACATTATGTTATGCAGACTATGAAGTTATGGTATTTGAAAAAATTAAGTTAATCCGGCTGTTAAGGCCTGATTATAAATAAAATTTATTTTAAGGAGAATGTTGTTTGAAGAAAATTAACAAATTGAGTGTGATTGTAGCATAACCGGGAGGTTTGCTGCATATCCAACAAGCCTCCCGAAAGGTTTACGATTTTACTTTTAGGAGGGTAAACCCTATGAATAGGGAAAATAAGAAAAAATCATTTGAAAAAGGCTATTATAAATCACACCCATGCGATGAAACTTTTGTTTGCAAGGTATGCGGAAGAACGGTTGTTCCGAATGGAGCAGGCAGTGAGCATAGAAACCACTGTCCGTATTGCCTGTCAAGCCGGCATTTGGATAACGAGCCGGGCGATCGTGAAGCCGACTGCGGCGGTGTTATGGAACCTATTGCCGTATGGGTAAGAAAACATGGTGAGTGGGCGATTATCCACCGTTGCAGAATTTGCGGAGCGTTAAGCTCTAATCGAATTGCAGCCGATGATAATCCCATGAAACTTATGTCACTTGCAATGAAACCGATTTCGTCACCTCCATTTCCCTTAGAGAAAATTGAGGAAATGACAAAGCTCATGGGCGGAGATGGAGAATTGAAGTGGTAAAATAGCCGTTTAACACTCGGCATACTTAAACTGTAAAAGAGGCTCTTCACTGATTTTGACGGTGAGGAGCCTTGTTTTATATTTTCGTAAACAAAAAAATCCTCTAATCTGAAAACAAAGATAAATTGTGTTTATTCCTCAGTATTGATAAATAACAGACAATATGATAAAATAAATTTTGTTAGGATAAATTATATGGAAAATCAAAGAGGGCAAAGCCCTAATATAAATTGCCGTGAGGCAGAAATGAGGAATAGTAATGGCAATTATTAACGGTAAGGAAATTTCAAAAGCGGTCAAAGAGCGTGTAAAAGCTGAGGTCGAAAAACTTGCTGAGGAGGGGATAACACCCGGTTTGGCGGTTGTTATTGTTGGTGATAATCCTGCTTCCCGTGTCTATGTCAATAACAAGAAAAAAGCCTGTGAAGAAGTTGGATTTATTTCCGAAGAATATGCTTTGCCGCAGGAAACAACACAGGAAGAACTGCTTGCTTTGGTTGCCAAGCTGAACAAAAAACCCGATATTGACGGTATTCTTGTTCAACTTCCGTTGCCGAAACATATTGATGAAAAGGCTGTCATCGCCGCAATCGCACCCGAAAAAGATGTTGATGCTTTTCATGCATCTAATGTTGGTAAAATCATGATTGGCGATTATCACTTTTTGCCATGTACACCGGCGGGTGTTATGGAACTTTTGCACGCATCTGGTATTGAAGTTTCAGGCAAAAATTGTGTTGTTATCGGACGCAGTAATATTGTCGGCAAACCAATGGCTATGCTTCTGCTTCACGAAAACGGTACGGTTACGATTTGCCACAGCAAAACACAAAATCTAAAAGAAATTTGTAAGAACGCCGATATTTTGGTTGCCGCTGTCGGCAAAGCAAAATTTGTAACTGCCGATATGGTAAAAGAGGGTGCAGTGGTTATTGATGTTGGCATGAACCGTGACGAAAACGGAAAGCTGTGCGGTGATGTTGATTTTGCCGCCGTTGAGCCGATTGCATCTTATATTACTCCTGTACCAGGCGGTGTTGGACCAATGACAATCGCCATGCTCATGCAGAATACATTAACAGCGGCAAAAATCGGTGCGGGACTTCAATAATATTCGAGGTGAGTTCGTATGAATATTCCTTTTTCGCCGCCCGATATTGGCGAAGCGGAGATTGAAGAAGTCGTTGATACACTCAAAAGCGGTTGGATTACCACAGGTCCAAAGACCAAACGCTTTGAACAAATGCTGAAAGACTATTGCGGTTGTGCAGGCGTGGCGTGTTTAAGTTCAGCAACCGCCGCTTTGGAAATGATTTTGCGTGTTTTGGGTATCGGGAAAGATGACGAAGTTATTGTTCCCGCCTATACATATACAGCGTCTGCAAGTGTTGTCTGCCATGTGGGAGCGAAACTTGTTCTTTGTGATGTCGGCGAAAATACCTTTGAAATTGATTATAATCAAGCCGAATCACTGATTACGGAAAATACAAAGGCGATTATAGCGGTTGACCTGGGTGGAAAACCTTGCGATTATGAAAAACTTTATGAGATTGTTAAATGCAAAACCGCTCTTTTTCACCCGTCAAACGACATTCAAAAGTCTTTGGGGCGTGTTGCTGTTTTGGCGGATTCCGCTCATGCTTTGGGCAGTGAATATAACGGTGTTCGCTGTGGTGCATTGGCGGATTTTACCTCGTTTTCGTTCCATGCCGTCAAGAATTTAACAACAGGCGAGGGCGGTGCTGCTGCATGGATTCACCATGACGGTATTGATGACGATGAACTTTACCGCCGATTCATGCTTTTATCTTTGCATGGTCAGTCTAAGGACGCTTTTGCAAAAAATCAGTGCGGCGGTTGGGAATATGATATTGTTGCACCTTATTATAAATGTAATATGACCGACATTATGGCATCAATCGGTATTGCACAGCTTAAACGCTATGATGTATTACTATCTCGCCGTAAGGAAATCATACACCGTTATAATCAGGCGTTTTCGGTATTGCCTGTCCAGGTTTTGGAGCATGAGGGAGAGCATTATATTTCCGACGGTCATTTATATTTGGTTCGTCTTTTAAATCGGAACAGTGATTTCCGAAATGCTGTTATTCAAAAAATGGCGGAGCAGGGTATTGCCACGAATGTTCACTATAAACCATTGCCTATGCTTAGTGCCTACAAAAATTTAGGTTTTGACATCAAGGACTATCCAAATGCCTATGCCATATATCAAAATGAAATCACTCTGCCATTGTATTCCAAACTGACAGATGAACAGGTCAATTATATTATAGATACCTTCAAAAAAATTGTTAGATAAAATCATAAAAATCAGCTTATGGAAATATAGGCTGATTTTTTGTATAAAAGTAAATTTTGCTTGATTATTCCCTTGCTTTCGTTTAAAATAGTATTTCGGAGTGTATTTAAGATATTATAAACTTTTGGAGGAGTAATTTTGACGGATTATAAAGATTTGATAGAAAAAAGAAGAACTTTTGCGATTATTTCCCACCCTGATGCGGGTAAAACGACATTAACCGAAAAGCTGTTGCTCTATACCGGAACAATTCAGCTTGCAGGTTCTGTTAAGGGTAAGAAAACCGATAAACACGCCGTTTCCGACTGGATGGAAATTGAAAAGCAAAGAGGTATTTCTGTCACTTCATCTGTTATGCAGTTTAATTATGACGGTTACTGTATCAATATTATTGATACCCCCGGACATCAGGATTTTTCTGAGGATACCTACCGTACCCTCATGGCGGCAGACTCTGCCGTCATGGTTATTGACGCCTCAAAAGGTGTTGAAGCACAAACCCGAAAACTGTTCAAGGTTTGTGTTTTGAGGAATATTCCGATTTTTACTTTTATCAATAAAATGGACAGAGAGGCGAAAAGTCCTTATGAACTTTTGGAAGACATCGAAGAAGTTTTGGGCATTAAAACTTGCCCAATGAATTGGCCAATTGGCTGTGGACGGGATTTCAAAGGCGTTTATGACCGTCAAAGCAAGGAAATTTTGGCATTCACCGCCAATAACGGACAGCGTGCCGTAGAGTCTGAGCATTTGACGATTGATGACCCCGATTTGGATAATAAATTGGGAGAAACACTTGCCCAGACCTTGCGTGATGATGTTGAACTGATTGACGGTGCAGGGGACGAGCTGAATTTGGACGAAGTTCGTAACGGCAAGCTTACTCCCGTATTCTTTGGTTCAGCGTTGACGAATTTTGGTGTAGAGCCGTTTTTGGCGGAGTTTTTGCGTATGACAACACCGCCGTTGCCCCGCAAAACGGAAAACGGTATTGTTGACCCGTTTGACCCGAATTTTTCTGCTTTTGTTTTCAAAATTCAAGCAAATATGAACAAAGCCCACCGTGACCGTATTGCATTCATGCGTATTTGTTCGGGACGCTATGATAAGCAAATGGAAGTTTACCATGTTCAGGGCAACAAAAAAATGCGTTTGTCACAGCCTCAACAGCTTATGGCACAAGACCGAGAGGTAATCAATGAAGCGTATGCAGGCGATATTATCGGCGTATTTGACCCCGGTATTTTCTCTATTGGTGATACTGTTTGTTCTCCGTCCATGAAATGCAAATTTGAGGGTATCCCAACTTTTGCCCCCGAACATTTTGCATTGGTGCGTCAAAAGGATACCATGAAAAGAAAGCAGTTTGTTAAGGGTATTTCTCAGATTGCCCAAGAGGGTGCAATACAGATTTTCCAAGAGTTAAACGGTGGTATGGAGGAAGTGATTGTCGGCGTTGTTGGCGTACTCCAATTTGAAGTTTTGGAATACCGTTTGAAAAACGAGTATAATGTTGACATTATCCGAGAGGGAATGCCTTATGAGCAAATCCGTTGGATTGTCAATCCCGACCTTGACCCAAAAACATTGAATTTAACTTCCGATACCAAACGCATACAGGACTTAAAAGGTAATCATTTGCTGTTGTTTTCAAGTGAATGGAATATATCATGGGCATTGGAACACAATGAGGGTTTACAGCTTGCCGATTTCAGCAAAAACTGATAGTCTTGATACAGAAAAATTCTTTATAGAAAAACCCCCACAGATGATTTTGAAACATCTGTGGGGGAAATTTTTATTTTATGGAAATCATTTGAAAATCAAAAGAAAGTTTTAAATCAAACAATACCCTGTGCGAGCATAGCGTTTGCAACTTTCTCAAAGCCGGCGATGTTAGCACCAACAACATAGTTGCCCTTGAAACCATACTTCTCAGCAGCGTTTGCAATGTTATGGTAGATATTTACCATAATACCCTGCAACTTCTCGTCAACCTCATCAAATGTCCAAGACAGACGCATGCTGTTCTGTGACATTTCAAGAGCAGAAGTAGCAACACCGCCTGCGTTTGCAGCCTTGCCCGGAGCAAAGAGAACCTTGTTTTCAAGGAACAGTTTTGTAGCTTCAAGTGTTGTCGGCATATTTGCACCCTCAGCAACAGCAAGAACTCCGTTTGCGATAAGATTTTTAGCACCGTTTACATCTAACTCGTTCTGTGTTGCACAGGGGAGAGCGATGTCGCACTTAATGGACCAGTCGAATTTGCCTTCTGTATAAACGGCATTTGGACGATAGTTCTTGTACTCGCTCAATCTTGCACGCTTAACTTCCTTGATTTCCTTAACAGCGGCAATATCAATACCCTCAGCATCATAAATCCAGCCTGTGGAGTCAGCCAAAGTAACAACCTTAGCACCCATTTGTGTAGCTTTCTGTGTTGCATAAATAGCAACATTACCTGCACCTGAAACGCAAACGGTCTTGCCTGCGATATCAATGCCGTTGTCTTTGAGCATTTCCTTTGTTAAGTAAAGCAAGCCGTAACCTGTTGCTTCTGTTCTTGCGAGAGAACCGCCGTATGTCAAGCCCTTACCTGTCAATACGCCTTCATAAGCGTTGCGGATTCTCTTGTATTGACCGAACAAATAACCGATTTCACGACCACCAACACCGATGTCGCCTGCCGGTACATCTGTATCTGCACCGATATGTCTGTAAAGTTCAGTCATGAAGCTCTGGCAGAAAGCCATAATTTCTCTGTCGCTCTTACCCTTCGGGTCAAAATCAGCACCGCCCTTGCCGCCACCGATTGGCAGACCTGTGAGGGAGTTTTTGAAAATCTGCTCAAAGCCGAGGAACTTAATGATACCCAGGTTTACGGACGGGTGAAAACGCAAACCGCCCTTGTACGGACCGATAGCACTGTTAAACTGAATACGGTAACCTCTGTTTACCTGTACTTTGCCGTTATCGTCTACCCACGGTACTCTGAACATAAGCTGTCTTTCAGGTTCGGTAATTCTTTCGAGGATACCTGCGGCTTCATACTGCGGGTTCTTCTCAAATACAGGCTCCAAAGATTCCAGAACTTCTGTAACAGCTTGTACGAATTCAGGCTGCCCCGGGTTTTTAGCAATGACTTTTTCGAGTTGTTCACTTGTGTATGACATCATTGTCACTCCTTAAAAAAATAAAATAGGAAATAATAATGACCAAAATTTCAAAGAATATATAGGGCTATATTCCGTCAATTTAGAAAGTTTGGTCGGCATCTCCTTTGACGCATTTGTTATCATAGCACAAAAAAAATAAAATTTCAATATCCTACATTGATTTATGCCAAAAAATATTATTTTTTGGCATAATGCACAAATAAAGTGGTTCTTTTATGTTTATCAAACAAAAAGAGTTTTTCGTCAAATTTATCAAAAAAATGTATAAAAATAAAGATATAATATAAAAATTGTCGAAAACAAATAAATAAAATAATAAACCTTGCTTAAATTTCGCAAAAGCGTTATAATTAAAGTTGTTTTCTAATGGTTTTATGACCAAAAAAAATTTTGGAGGCTTTTGAAATGGAAAAAGGCAAACAAATGTATGAAGGAAAAGCAAAAAAGGTCTATGAAATGAGCGACCCCGCTTATTGTATGGTAGAATATAAAGATGATGCAACCGCATTCAACGGCTTGAAAAAAGGAACAATCACCGGTAAAGGTGTTGTAAATAACAGAATGTCCAACTTTATGTTCAAACTGTTGGAGTCCAAAGGTGTTCCGACACACTTTGTAGAGGAAATCAGTGACCGTGAAACAATCGTAAAGAAAGTTTCAATCGTTCCGTTGGAAGTAATTATCCGCAATAAGGCTGCTGGCAGTATGGCAAAGCGTTTGGGCCTTGAAGAAGGCACAGAGCTGAAATGCCCCGTTTTGGAGTATTCCTATAAGAACGATGAACTCGGTGACCCGATGATTAACGATTACCATGCCATGGCAATCGGAATTGCCACAAGAGAAGAACTTGACACTATCGGTTCAATGGCATTAAAAGTCAATGAAGTTATGTGCGAGTTCTTTGCAAGTGTCGGCGTTGAATTGATTGACTTCAAAATTGAGTTCGGTAAACTTGCTGACGGCACAATCATTCTTGCAGATGAAATTTCTCCTGATACCTGCCGTTTCTGGGATATTAAAACCCATGAGAAATTGGATAAGGATCGTTTCCGCCGTGATATGGGCGGTGTTGAAGAGGCATACGCCGAAATGATGAGAAGAATTGGCTTGGGCGAGTAATTAGGACTTTGGTGTATTCGGGCATGTTGGTGTAAAACTGTATTTAACTGATAATGGATGGTGAAACTTTTGAATTTGAGTTCAAACAATTATTTTACCGAGGAACTGCATGAGGAATGTGGTGTTTTTGGCATATTCAGTGACGGCAGTCTAAATCCCGCTTATTCCGCCTATAACGGACTTCTGTCCTTACAGCACAGAGGTCAGGAAAGCTGCGGCATTGCCGTAAATGACAGAGGTGTAATCACACACTATAAGAACATGGGGCTTGTCAGTGAGGTTTTCAACAATGAAGTGTTGGATACCCTCAACGGTCAAATGGCAATCGGCCATGTTCGCTATTCAACAGCGGGTGGCAGTATCCGTGAGAATGCACAGCCGCTTGTTATGCGTTATGTAAAAGGGACATTGGCGATTGCCCATAACGGTAATTTGACTAATGCTTATGATATTCGTCAGGAGCTTGAACGCAGAGGTGCCATTTTCCAGACTACGATTGACTCAGAGGTTATTGCTTATCTGATTGCCCGTGAGCGTATCACAGCCGGTTCTGTTGAAAAGGCTGTTGAAATGACAATGAAGCAAATCGAGGGTGCTTATTCCTTGTTAGTTATGAGTCCCCGAAAGATAATAGCGGCTCGTGACCCGCATGGTTTCCGTCCGCTTTGTATCGGTAAGTTGAACAATACAATCGTTTTTGCTTCGGAAACATGTGCTTTGGCGGCAGTCGGTGCAAAATTCGTGCGTGATGTTTTGCCGGGAGAGATTATTGTTGTCGATGAAAACGGTATGCATTCCATTACAACACTTTGCACCGAAAAAGCCAAAAAGTCGCTTTGTGTTTTTGAATATATTTATTTTGCCCGTACTGATTCCGTAATTGACGAAATCAGCGTTTATGAATCCCGTAAGGCAGCAGGGCATATATTGGCTCGTGAATATCCTGTCGATGCGGATATTGTCATCGGCGTTCCCGAATCGGGTATTGATGCTGCTATTGGTTACAGTGAAGCCTCAGGTATTAAATACGAAAAGGGTATCGTCAAAAATAACTATATCGGACGCACATTCATCAAGCCCACACAAAAAGAGCGTGCTAAAAGTGTGCGGATTAAGCTCAATCCTTTGGAAGACATTATTTGGGGAAAGCGTGTCGTTGTCATTGATGATTCCATTGTTCGTGGCACAACCTGTGACCACATTGTAAAAATGCTGCGTGAGGCAGGGGCAACGGAAGTTCATTTAAGAATCAGTTCCCCTCCGTTTCTCTGGCCATGTTTTTACGGTACGGATATTCCGTCCCGTGGGGAGTTGATTGCCTGTCAAAAAACGATTGATGAAATTTGTGCTTTGACAGGTGCGGACTCTTTGGGATTTTTGCCCGCAGAATGTCTGCCCGAAATTGTTTTTAATAAAGAGTGCAATATTTGCGATGCCTGTTTCACAGGAAACTATCCTACCAAAATCCCTGAAAAGATGTTGGAAGGCAAAGAACGCGGCGGTCTTGACTACGACAAGAAGATAGACAAGCCGAAGGCTTAATTGAGAAAGGACGAACAGGACAATGAAAGATACCTATGAATCACCGCTTTCTTCCCGTTATGCAAGCAGCGAAATGAAGTATCTGTTTTCATCGGATAAAAAATTCAGAACATGGCGTAAGCTGTGGATTGCTTTGGCAGAGTCAGAAAAGGAATTGGGTTTGAATATTACCCAGGAACAGATTGACGAATTGAAGGCACATCAGGACGATATTAACTATGATGTTGCCGAAGCCCGTGAAAAGGTTGTTCGTCATGATGTTATGTCCCATGTTTATGCTTATGGCGTACAATGTCCGAATGCAAAGGGAATTATCCACCTTGGTGCAACCTCATGCTATGTCGGTGACAATACAGATATTATTATCATGAACGAAGCTTTGGAACTGATTGAGAAAAAGTTGGTGCAGGTTATTCGTTCTCTTTCCAAGTTTGCCGAGAATTATAAAGCACAGCCGACTTTGGCTTTTACGCATTTCCAGCCGGCACAGCCGACAACAGTTGGTAAGCGTGCCACATTATGGATTCAGGATTTGCTTATGGATTTGGAAGATGTCCGCTATATGCTTTCCAAGAAAAAACTTTTGGGCTGTAAGGGTACAACAGGTACACAGGCAAGTTTCCTTGAACTGTTCAGCGGCGACCATGATAAGGTAAGAGTATTAGACCGCAAGATTGCCGAAAAACTCGGCTATAATGCTTGCTTTGCCGTTTCAGGTCAAACATACAGCCGTAAGTTGGACAGCCAATTCCTGAATGTTTTGGCAGGTATTGCACAGAGTGCGGCGAAATTCTCCAACGATATTCGTCTTTTGCAGCACTTAAAAGAGATAGAAGAACCGTTTGAGAAAAACCAAATCGGTTCTTCCGCAATGGCATATAAGCGTAATCCTATGCGTTCCGAGCGTATGGCATCTTTGTCACGCTATGTTATGATTGATGTTTTGAACCCGTATATGACCGCCGCAACACAATGGTTTGAGCGTACTTTGGACGACTCCGCCAATAAGCGTATTTCTGTTGCAGAAGCATTTTTGGGAACAGATGCAATCTTAAATTTGTATATGAATATCAGTGACGGTTTGGTTGTTTATCCTAAGGTTATTGAAAAGCGTCTGCGTTCCGAACTGCCGTTTATGGCAACGGAGAATATCATGATGGACGCTGTAAAGCAGCGTGGCGGTGACCGTCAGGAGCTGCACGAGCGTATTCGTGAACTTTCCATGGAAACAGGATATGAAATCAAGGCGGAAGGACAGGACAACCACCTCTTTGAGAAAATCGCAAAAGACCCAATGTTCGGCGTAACTTTGGAAGAACTTGAAGAGCATTTGAAACCCGAAAATTATGTTGGTCGTGCACCACAGCAGACCGAGGAATTTTTGGCGGAGTGTGTGCAACCCGTATTGGATTTATATGCCGATATGGAGGAAGAAAAAGCCGAAATCAATGTTTGATTAAAGGTTTAAGCATAAAATAAAACAGACACTTTTTCATAAACAAATACAATCGAGGCTACCTATATTAGTTTCGATTGTATTTTGGTTTACGGGTTGAGTAAAAAATTGAATTTTGAATTAAAAATCGAAAGGAATGGTGTACATGGTAAGTGCAATCGTCGGTGCAAACTGGGGCGATGAGGGTAAGGGAAAAATTACGGATATGCTGGCGGCAAAATCCGATATGGTTATTCGTTTTCAAGGCGGCAGTAATGCCGGACATACCATTATTAACAACTATGGCAAATTCGCACTGCATCAGCTTCCCTCCGGTGTATTTTATGACCATATAACAAACATTATTGGCAACGGCGTTGCTTTGAGCGTGGAGAATTTTGTTAAGGAAATGGCGTCCTTAAAAGAAAGAAATGTTCCCGTACCGCATATATTTATTTCGGACAGAGCCCAAATCGTTATGCCGTACCATGTTTTGTTTGATGTTTATGAGGAGGAGCGTTTGGGCAAAAACAGCTTTGGTTCGACAAAGTCTGGTATTGCACCGTTCTATTCCGATAAATTCTCCAAAATCGGTTTTCAGGTCAACGAACTTTATGATGACGAACAAGGTTTGAAGGAAAAGCTGACCCGTATTTTGGAAGTTAAAAATGCCACTATTACAAATCTTTATAAAAAACCTGCTTTGAGTGTTGATGAGATGTTTGCAAAGCTGATGGAATACAAAGAGGCATTAGCTCCCTATGTTGCACCGACTTTTGACATTGTTCATGATGCAGTTGTTTCGGGTAAGAAAATCCTCCTTGAAGGTCAGCTCGGTTCACTTAAAGATACTGATTTTGGTATTTATCCGATGGTTACCTCCTCCAACACAATAGCCGGTTATGGTGCGGTTGGTGCAGGCGGTATTCCTCCGTATGAAATCAAAGATGTTATTTGCGTTGCCAAAGCCTATTCAAGTGCCGTCGGTGCAGGTGAATTTGTCAGCGAGATTTTCGGAGATGAGGCAGAGGAGTTGCGTAAAAGAGGCGGTGACGGCGGCGAGTACGGTGCAACCACAGGTCGTCCGAGAAGAATGGGTTGGCTTGACCTTGTTGCAACACGCTACGGCTGTAAGGTTCAGGGTGCAACTTCCGTTGCGTTTACCGTTTTGGACGCTTTGGGCTATTTGGACGAAATCCCCGTATGCGTTGCTTATGAGCTTGACGGCGAGAGAATTGACTATTTCCCGTCTACAACAAAGCTGAAAAGAGCAAAACCGATTTTGGAAGTTCTTCCGGGTTGGAAGTGCGATATTCGTGGTATCAGGGAATATGACCAACTACCCGAAAATTGCAGACGCTATATTGAGTTTGCCGAGAAAGCCATTGGTGTACCGATTAAGTATGTTTCCAACGGGCCAAAGAGAGAAGACATCATTTACAGATAACCTTGTCAGGAGGGATTTGTTTTGTGTGGAATTGTTGGCTATATAGGCTATGAAAACGCAGTGCCTGTTTTACTTCAAGGTTTAAAAAAATTAGAGTACCGTGGTTATGATTCGGCTGGCGTTTGCGTTTTTAATGGCACGGATTTGGAAGTTGTAAAAGCAAAAGGTAAACTGGAACATTTGTCGGCTTTATTGGAACAAAAGCCGGATATTTGCGGTACGGTCGGTATAGGACATACCCGTTGGGCAACGCACGGTGAACCTTCCGATGTAAATTCTCACCCCCACATGAGTGAATCGGGGCGTTTTGCCGTTGTTCATAATGGCATTATTGAAAATTACATGGAGCTGAAAGCACATTTGCAAAGACGGGGCATAACTTTTCGTTCTCAGACGGATACGGAAGTTATCGCACAGCTTATTGAATACTATTATAAAGGCGATTTGATTGACACAGTCATCAATGTGCTTTCCAAAGTCAACGGCTCTTATGCTTTGGGCATTATCAGTCAGGAAAATCCCGATGAAATTATTGCTGTTCGCAAGGAAAGCCCGTTGGTTATCGGTTTGGGCGAAAATGAAAATTATATGGCGTCTGATATTCCGGCGATTTTATCCCATACCCGTAAGATTTATCGTTTGGAGAACAACGAAATTGCCCTTATTCGCCGTGACCGTGTAACGGTTATCAATACGGATAAGGAAATTATCCCTAAACAAATTCAAGAGATACAATGGGATGTTTCCGCAGCGGAAAAGGGTGGTTATGAACATTTCATGTTCAAGGAAATCATGGAACAGCCAAAAGCGGTTAAGGACACCTTAACTCCGAGAATTAAATCTGATAAGGTTGTTTTGGACGAAATTCACCTAACCGAAGAGAAGATAAAGACTTTTAAGAAAATCTTTATTGTTGCGTGTGGTTCGGCATATCATGTCGGCGTTGTGGCAAAATATGTTTTTGAAAAAACATTGCGGTTGCCCGTAGAAGTCGATTTGGCATCGGAGTTTCGTTATCGTGACCCGATTGTTGATAAAGAAACATTGGTGTTTGTCATCAGTCAGTCAGGCGAAACCGCTGATACATTGGAGGCTTTGAGAGAGGCAAAAAAGCGAGGGGCTTATACCATTTCCATTGTTAATGTTGTCGGCAGTTCGATTGCCAACGAATCGAACGATGTCATTTATACATGGGCAGGTCCTGAAATTGCCGTAGCCACAACAAAGGCATATAGTACACAGTTGGCTGTGGTTTATCTGCTGGCATTGTATTTTGGAGATAAACTTGGCACACTGAATCCGACAGACTATCAAAAATATATTTCCGAGTTATATGCTTTGCCCGAAAAAATCGAAACGATTTTGCATAACAAGGAGAATATCCAATATTTTGCCTCTAAGCATTTTAACAGTAAAGATATATTCTTTATCGGTCGAAATATTGATTATGCGTTGTCTTTGGAAGGCTCTTTAAAGTTGAAAGAGATTTCCTATATTCATTCTGAGGCTTATGCCGCAGGCGAATTGAAACATGGCACAATTTCCCTGATTGAAGACGGCACACTTGTTGTGGCTTTGGCTACACAGGAAAAACTTTTGAAGAAGATTGTCAGTAACATTGAAGAAGTTAAGGCGAGAGGTGCAGTCATATTGACATTGGCTTGTGATAAGCACGAGGAAGATGTTAAGGGTGTATCGGATTTCAGTTTTTATATTCCCGATACAAGTGATATATTCCTGCCGTCATTGGCGGTTATTCCGCTCCAACTTTTTGCTTATTATGTTGCATCAATGAAGGGGTGCGACATTGATAAGCCAAGAAATCTGGCAAAATCCGTAACCGTTGAATAAACGGAAATCAAAGGCACAGCCTATGATAAATGGGGAATAAAAGTTGAAAAATATGAGGTGACAAAATGGAAATTAAAAATGAAGCAATCGTCATTTTAGATTTTGGTGGACAGTACAGCCAACTGATTGCAAGGCGTGTGCGTGAGTGTAATGTATATTGCGAAATCAAATCCTATAAGACTTCCGCAGAGGAGCTTGCCGCCGCAGGTTATAAGGGCATTATTTTTTCGGGTGGTCCGAACAGCGTTTATGCTGAAAACGCTCCGAAATGCGACCCGAAAGTTTTTGAAATCGGTTTGCCCGTATTGGGTATCTGTTACGGTGCTCAGCTTATGGCACAAAGTTTGGGCGGAACAGTCAGCAGTTCTGAGGTGCGTGAATACGGTAAAACAGCCGTTCAATTTGATACAACAGCTTTGCTGTTTAATAGTGTTTCCAAAGAGAGCGTTTGCTGGATGAGCCATACCGATTATATTTCAGCTGTTCCCGAAGGATTTAAAATTGTTGCCAAGTCCGCTGATTGCCCTGTTGCCGCTATGGAAAACAATGACAGAAAACTTTATGCTATGCAGTTCCACCCTGAGGTTCAGCATACAGTTGAAGGCAATCTGTATTTAAGAAAGTTTCTTTTCGGTGCTTGCGGCTGTAAGGGCGATTGGAAAATGAGTTCTTTTGTTAATGACACTGTCGAGCATATTCGTGAAATGGTTGGTGACAAAAAAGTTCTTTGTGCCTTGTCAGGTGGTGTTGACTCCTCTGTTGCCGCCGTTTTGGTGCATAAAGCGATTGGTAAGCAGTTGACCTGTATTTTTGTTGACCATGGTCTTTTGCGTAAGAATGAAGGCGACCAGGTTGAAAGGATTTTCAGAGAGCAGTTTGACATGAATTTAATTCGTGTTGATGCAAAAGACCGTTTCCTTTCAAAGCTTGCGGGTGTCACAGATCCCGAACGCAAGAGAAAGATTATTGGTGAGGAGTTTATCCGTGTTTTTGAAGAGGAGTCTTCAAAGTTAGGCAAGGTTGAATATTTGTGTCAAGGCACGATTTATCCAGATGTTGTCGAGAGCGGTATCGGTGAAGCGGCAGTTATTAAGAGCCACCATAATGTTGGCGGTTTGCCTGAGGATGTCGGTTTTGAGGGTATTATAGAGCCGTTGCGTTATTTGTTCAAAGATGAAGTGCGTTCTGCCGGTTTAGAATTGGGAATTCCGTCCTTTTTGGTATGGCGTCAGCCGTTCCCAGGACCGGGTTTGGCTATTCGTATTTTGGGTGAAATTACAAATGATAAACTTGAAATACTCAAAGATGCCGATGCGATTATGCGTGAAGAAATTGCAAACGCAGGACTTGACCGTGAAATCAACCAATACTTTGCTGTTTTGACAGGGATTAAAAGTGTTGGTGTTATGGGTGACGGACGAACATACGATAATACGATTGCCTTGCGTGCTGTTACAACGAGTGACTTTATGACAGCCGACTGGGCAAAAATTCCGTATGATGTTTTGGCAAAAATTTCAAGTCGTATTATCAACGAAGTTAAGAATGTCAACCGTGTTGTATATGATATTACAAGTAAGCCTCCCGCCACAATCGAGTGGGAATGACCAAAATTCAATTTAGCACATACAAAAAGAAAAAATATGCCACTGAATATTCGCTTGACAACAGAAAATAAATATGATAAAATCATAAATGCCGCATACCGTAGGCTTGAAGTGAGCATGGCTCCGCCTTTGGGTAGCGAGTTTATAAGGATAGGCAGGTGCCGAAATGTACGCTATTATTGAAACAGGCGGTAAGCAGTATAAGGTTGCTAACGGTGATACAATCTTTGTTGAAAAGCTCGCCGCAGATGCTGACTCTGTTGTAGAGTTCAAGGTTGTTGCCGTAAGCACAGATGACGGCTTCAAGACAGGTGCTCCTTATGTTGAGGGTGCAAAGGTAACAGGTAAGGTTATCAAAAACGGTAAGTCTAAGAAAATCACAGTATTTACTTACAAGCCGAAAAAGAGCGAAAAACGCAAAATGGGTCACAGACAGCCCTATACAAAGGTACAAATCGAGGCTATCGAGGCGTAATGATAACAGCGGAATTTTTTCGCAGTAAGGATACTTTCATCGGATTTCATATATTCGGTCATGCCGATTATGATGAGTTCGGAAAAGATATTGTTTGTGCAATGGTATCCTCAGCAGCATATATGACCGCCAACACGATAACCGATGTCATGCATATTCCCGCTGAGGCGAAAGACAAAGACGGCGATATGTTTGTTATGACAAAGCGTGAAAATGCGGAAAGATGTCAGGACCTTTTGAAAGGTTTGCGGCTGCACATGGATAACATAGCCGAGCAATACGAAAAAAATTTAAAAGTCATAATTACGGAGGTGTAAGTAATGCTTAGAATTAACGCACAATTATTTGCTCATAAGAAGGGCGGCGGTTCTACAAAGAACGGTCGTGATTCCGAGTCCAAGCGTCTTGGTACAAAGCGTGCTGACGGTCAGTTCGTTTTGGCAGGCAATATTCTCGTAAAACAGCGTGGTACAAAAATCCACCCCGGCAACAATGTAGGCAAGGGTTCTGATGATACACTCTTTGCTTTGGTTGACGGCAAGGTAAAATTTGAGCGTGTTGGTCGTGACCGCAAGCAGGTTTCCGTTTACGCTGAATAATTAGATTGCTTCTCGTGTAGAGGCATGAATTGTAACGGAATTGAAACGAATAATTATTAAATATAATCTTTTATGAAGTCGGGCTTTGTTATGAAGTCCGACTTTTTTGTCTGAATTTAACAACAAATATATATTATGTTTATGTATTTTGCTTATT
>JBJEQG010000028.1:0-1062 GCA_051881635.1 Acutalibacteraceae bacterium | reverse complement strand
TTTTTTGTCTGAATTTAACAACAAATATATATTATGTTTATGTATTTTGCTTATTGACAATGGAAAAAATTTACATTAAAATTAAGTAAAGGTGAAATAGATGTTATATTGTCTGTTTCCAAGCATATTTTATTGTAAAATATATGATAAAGGTGGTGAAAAATTAGGTCGAACACTCACAAATGAATTTGTCTGAAAAGATGAATTGAGTTTTGAAAAGGAGGAAGTTCTATGAACAAAAAGAAAAAGTTGGTTGTGCTTTCCAGTGTCCTTGCCACTTGTATGCTGTTTTCCATTTCGGCTTTTGCTCTTTCAAGTCAGGGAGAAACTGAAACCTTAGATGATAATTCAACAGTTATTTCTGAGCAAAGTGAGGAACAAGGGTTGACAGCAGAACAATTTGCTCAGCTTGTTAAGGGTGAATCAACATACGATGATATGGTAGCTCTTTTTGGTAAGCCTCATAAACAATTGACAGATGACGGACAGTATCTTTTCTACACCAGAAATGCGAATAATCCATGGAATGCCTATTATACTGCGAACGGAGATAGAATCGTTGTATATTGTGAGGATATGATTGTAAAAAGAGTTGATGTTATCCGTAACTATGAGTCAACTGTTACCAAAGAGCAGGGCGTAACAACCGAGCAATTTTTACAATTTACCAAAGGTGTATCAACATACGATGATGTAAAAGCGGTTGTTGGAGGACCGGATGGTTATTTGGGTAGTGGAATAGTAAGGGATGTATATTTTACAGTTGATGGATATGCAATCATTATATCGTATCGTGGTGAAGGAAACACTATAACTGAGTTTTTGATTAGACCCACAATTGATGTTTTAAGAGGTGGTGGTGTTTATTCTGCTCATGAAAATGCTTATTATACAACTAAGGGGTTAGCATATAAAAGATACCCAAATCAGACTGAGGGTGTAGAGTATAAAGAATACACACGACAAATGATACCCGCAACAGAAAATATACTCTAAAAATTCCGTGCTTAAATTCTAAAATAATCCCCAAATCCGAAAAAGGGTTTGGGGATTGTTGAAAGG
>JBJEQG010000027.1:0-24992 GCA_051881635.1 Acutalibacteraceae bacterium | reverse complement strand
CGTCATGGTAAGTGTCCTCCCTTGTTTTGATGTTTTTATTTTATATCAAAGTTCCTCATTTGTCCAATATCATATAGGTATTATAGGTAATAGATGCAGGCTATAACTTTTCCATATTTTGCTTTATTGAAAAAGTCCCCCGCTTTTGCGGAGGACTTTTTGTTTTAAACATTTTCGTTTTTTTCTCCTGTATGTTGATTGAGATAACGATGAAGTTCTTTGATATACAGTTCTCCCATACTGCTGAGAATCATGTTTCGGTTGACAATATAGCCGATTTCCATTCGGCTTCCAAGCATATTCTTGTCACTTTCAAACGGAACAGCTATAAAATCCGAGCCGTTTAATTCCTCACAGATAATACCGGAACATAAAGTATAGCCGTTAAGACCAACCATTAAATTAAGCATGGTTGCACGGTCAGTTGCCTTAATCATTCGTGGATACTCGTTTGTGCAAAGTATTTCCTCAGCAAAATAGAAAGAGCCGCTAACACCTTGCTCAAAGGACAGACACGGATAATCCGCAAGTTCCTCAAAGCGAATCGTTTTATTTTCCGCAAGCGGGTGACCTTTCCAAAGATAAACATAAGCGTCACAGTCGATGAGTTTATGAAATTCAAGATTGTTGGTACGCAAAAGTTTTTCAATCGCTTTACGGTTAAAATCACTTAAATACAAAATACCGATTTCACTTTTTGATGTAATGACATCATCAATAACCTCTTTTGTTTTTGTTTCCCTGACAGCAAATTCATATTCTTTGGTATTAAATTGTTTTACCATTTCCACAAAACTTTTGATAGCAAATGAATAGTGCTGAGTTGACACACCAAATTTCTTTTTTCTCTTCCCCGACTTGCCGTATTTATCCATAAGCGTTTCATATTGATTATATACCTGTCTTGCATAGGTAATAAATTCAAGTCCGTCATTAGTCAGCGAAACACCCCGTCCACTTCGATGAAATATTGTAATACCAAGTTCCTTTTCCAATTCCTGCATAGAACCGGTCAGTGACGGTTGTGCAACATATAAAATCTCTGCCGCCTTATTAAGCGACCCTGTTTCAGATATGGTAATCGCATAATGCAACTGTTGTAATGTCATGATTTTTCCCCGTTTCTTTTATATTCCTAATATCATGCGTGCATTTTGAAAAGCAATTTTTTCACGGGCGGCTTCCGTTAAATCAAGTTTCATAAATGTTTCTACTTCCCTTATCGGGTCCCATAAAGGAAAATCGCTGCCAAACAAAACTCTGTCTGCTCCGTAGCCGTTTATGTATTTTTTCATCTGCTCCGGTGACAGAACACTCATACAGCTTGATATATCAAAATAACAATCGGTATCTTTCAGAAGTTCAAACGCCTCATCAAAAACCGACCAACCGCCAAGATGTGCCGCAATAACCCTCAGTTTCGGAAATAGGTCAATAATATGCCGCAGGCGTTTCGGGTGAGAATAATCATATCGTTTGTCGCCGCAGTGAATAAGTATCGGCATTTTTCCCTGTAACTGTTCATACAAAGGAAACAGTCTTTCATCATCAACGGGAAACTGTTGTGTATCAGGATGTAACTTTATTCCTTTCAGTCCTGCCGATTCAATAAAACGGATTTCACTGTCAAAATCCTCCATAGCGGCGTGTAATGTTCCGAAACCATACAATTCAGAATGTGCTTCAACTTCATTGACGATAAATTGATTGATATGTCGTACCTGTTCCGGTCTTACCGCAACAGGCAACAAAACATAATTCGTAATTCCGGCGATTCTGCCTCTTGACAGAAGAACAGTATCAGTGCCGATTAAATCGGTTTTCAAATTATAAAAGTCGCAGACGCTTTTTGTTGCTTTTTCGGCTATCTGTTCCGGATAAATATGTGTATGAAAGTCTATAATTTGCATTATCCATTACCTTTCTTTCAATACGGCAATTTGCTTTTTCGACTTTTGTTTTATAAGATTTTTTCCTTAATATCAAAGCCTTGCATATTCATGTATAAAATATTCTAACGGTACATTGTTATCTAACCCGTCCGCAATCTGTCGGGCAGGATTAGATAAATACTTTGCACGGCGGTATAGCGGCTCTAAAAAATGTTCCTCATGAAGTCCCCTTTTTATAAGACCGTCCCGAGCAATATCCAAAACTTCGATAAGGAGTACCGATACTTCCGCTTTATCCAGAAACTCAGGAAATTTCCGCTGATTCAGTAAATCACGCAATTCCAAAGGACTATATCCAAGCCGATAAATTGTCGAATTGGAATTTAAAAGTGAAGTCAAAGAGGACAGATTCTCCATCAGTCCCGTATGAAAAGCTGACGGAGTCATTATTTCGCTGACAGGCTGTTCGCATACACTGCGAAATTCCACAGTGCCACGAAAGGTCAAATCCTCAAACTTGAAAGAACGAAGATAGGCAAGGTCTTCAATCTGCGGTTCAAAATGTATTTCATGATAATTGCCTTTATCGTAATATTCTCCGATTATCTGTTCGCTTTCAAAATACTTTTTCAGCGGTACGGGTGGAAAATTGATGTATTTTTCACCCCGTTCAACGCAATACAGACTCATGGACTTGATATATGCAACGATTTCTTCCGAATCATGGAAGTTGATTTCATACATATCAACATTGTGCCGATTAAGTCCATGCAGACTGTTTTTCCAAAACATATCCCGTACACATAGACACTCATGTTCTTCACCCCAGAGCGAATTTGAAAATAATAAGGATTTGAGCGGTTCTAACTTGGTAAAAGTATTTAGTGTTTCGGCAAGAATATTTTCTTCAACATCTAACTGTACCTGTGATGCACAGGAAAACAGTCCGAAATTTGGATTATGATGAAACGGAATAGCCTGTCCGTATTTTTCATAGGAACACAAATGATGATAAAGCATTCTGTACCGCCCGTTTGGAATAGGTTCGTTGCGGTTAAACTTATAGTATGGATTGATTCCCATTCCGGTCAGCGTGTGATTGTGGTGTTTTAAAAAATTCTGAATAAATTCATAATATACCGTAAAACGCTGATATAACACATTCAAGTCAGATTCTGCCCCAAAAGAAAGTTCCAATGTGTTATAACTGCAATCGTAAGATATACCGTCATTGTTGACGGAGGATTGTGCGGAATAAATATCGCCGTTATCGTCCCTGTGCAAAATATCGAAAGAAAATTGACGGATAAAAACATCAGTCAGCCTATGAATAAGCGAAAAATCCACAGGGCTTTTTTTCAAATTGACAATGGGCAGTTCAAATTCAACACCCACATATGGTTTGCGTTTTCTTTTTGTGGGACAAATATATTTTTGATATATGGCTTCATTTAAGTCTGTATTTGAAATAAGCGACATAAGAAACCCTCCTGTGCATTATAATCACACCGTTATCCGATACATAACAAATTTCCCTATATTTTTGGTACAATAAAAAAACCGCATTTTATGCGGCTTTCCAAAGTGCTGTATATCCGATATTCACATAGCTCAATATGTTTTTTCCGTATAATATGTGAAATCAGACATCACAAAATTTTGTTCAAACCGCAACTTAAAAGACATACACATATTTTTGGAGTTTTGAACACTTTTTATCATAATTTCACCCTCTAATCTTTATTAAACATATAGGTTTTATATGGTATATTGTAACATGGGAAAATGCTTTTGTCAAGGAAAATATAACGAAATATTACAAAATTATACAAAAAACAGCCCACAGGATAAAAATCATACTCCTGTGAGCCGTTTTTTAAATATACAGTTTTTTGCTGAAATAGCGGTCGCCACGGTCAGGAAAAATAACCACAATGTTGCCTTTTGCACCGAGAGCAATCAATTTCTTTGCAGCCGCTAATGCAGCACCTGAGGACGAACCGGCAAAAATTCCTTCTTTTGCCGCAAGTTCACGGGCATTGGCGAAAGCATCACTATCAGTGATTTTTACAACGCTGTCCACAAGCGACATATCCATAGTATCAGCAATAAAATCGTTGCCGATACCCTCAATATCATAATCTCCATGTTCCCCGCCTCCCATTGTTGAACCGACAGGGTCGGCGAGAATGCCTTTAACTTTTGGGTTTTGTTCTTTTAAGTATCGGACAACACCGGTATATGTTCCTCCGCTGCCCGCTCCTGCCACAAGATAATCAATATTTCCGTCAAGGTCCGCATATATTTCCGGACCTGTCGTTTCATAATGTGCCAACGGATTGGATTGATTTTTAAACTGTACCAAAGATATGGCATTTGGAATTGAAGCACGAATTTCCTCCGCTTTTTTGGCTGCCCCAAGCATACCACCCTCACGGGGTGTATTGATAATTTCCGCACCCAACGCCCGCATAAGTGCCTGTTTTTCCTCAGAAAATTTGGTAGGCACTACAAAAATAATACGATAACCTTTGTTCAGTGCGGCAAAGGCAATACCAATACCCGTATTACCTGCGGTTGCCTCAACAATCGTACCGCCTTTTTTCAAAAGACCTTTTTTTTCGGCGTCCTCAATCATGTATTTACCGATACGGTCTTTCACACTTCCAGCCGGATTATACAGTTCCAGCTTTGCGAAAATCCGAACATCTTTCGGAATATCAATATGTGACAATTCTACAAGTGGTGTATGGCCTATAAGCTCCTGCATGGATTGATAATAACCCATTTTATTTTTCCTCGCTTTCAGATATGGCATTTTCAAGGTCTGCTTTTAAGTCCTCAAAATTTTCAATGCCTG
The DNA here is from genome assembly GCA_051881635.1 of Acutalibacteraceae bacterium. Taxonomy (GTDB): domain Bacteria; phylum Bacillota; class Clostridia; order Oscillospirales; family Acutalibacteraceae; genus JBJEQG01. The sequence continues at coordinate 20,240 of JBJEQG010000027.1, read as the reverse complement.
TTGACAATCTAATCAAACCATCGGTAATGCCCACTTTCTGTCGAATTTCATAGGGAATTGAGGCGTGTGTCATACTTGCCGGGTGGCAAACAAGGCTTTCCACACCGCCAAGACTTTCAGCGAGGGCAATCAAATGCAAGGACGAGAAAAACTTTTTGATATTATAATTTTCTTTCAATTCAAAGGAAATCATAGCTCCGCCGTTTTTGGCTTGCCTTTTGTTAATTTCATAACCTTGTGCATCGGGCAAACCCGGATAGTAAACCTTTTTAACCGCTTTGTGCGTACTCAGATAGCGGGCAAGTTTTTCTGCGTTTTCAATATGTCTGTCAAGACGAACACCAAGTGTTTTAATGCCACGAATCAGTAAAAAGGAATCAAAAGGTCCAAGTACACCGCCAGTTGAGTTTTGTATAAAAGCAAGTCTTTCAGACAATTCTTCATTGTTTACAACAACCAGACCGGCAACAAGGTCGCTGTGACCGCCAAGATACTTTGTTGCACTATGAACGACAATATCCGTTCCAAGTTCAATTGGGCGTTGAAGATACGGTGTCATAAAGGTATTGTCTACAATAGAAAGAATTTTATGTTTTTTTGCAAGTGCCGCAACCGCCGCAAGGTCCGTAATTGTAAGGAGAGGATTGGCAGGGCTTTCCACAAGAATGGCTTTGACTTCCGGTGTGATTTTCTGTTCCAATGCCTCAATATTAGTGGTGTCCTCAATGGAATATCCGATACCGAAATTTTTGAAAACCTTATCCAAAACACGGAAAGTACCGCCGTACACATTACTTGAAATCAAAATCTTATCGCCTGAATGGAAAAGACTAAGAACGGCTGTAATTGCCGCCATACCTGAGCCGAAAGCAAAACCGGCTTTGCCGCCCTCCAATTCTGCAATCAATGCCTCCAACGCTGCTCTTGTCGGGTTTCCGGTACGGGAGTATTCCCAACCCGTATTTTCTCCGAGTCCTTTCTGTTCATAGGTTGATGTCTGATAAATCGGCACATTAACCGCACCCGTTTGTTTATCTCCGTAAATTCCGCCGTGAATAAGTGCGGAGTCTATATAATTGTAATTTCCCATTTTATTTTCCTCCTGTTTTCAAATAATACTGACGGTTGGTTCAGCTTTCATATTTCAGCTTTTCCTCCGTCCAATCTTTCAGCACCCTCAGCATATCCAATGCTGTTTCTTTTGCTCCAATCAAATCATGTTCCTTATAGTTTCCACATTCCTGACGCTGACTGCCGGGAATCTCGCCATCAAAATCCCTAATAAATTCAAAAGATTTTTTTACAAGCGTTATCGCATCTGCTCTGCTCACTGTGTCCCTTAAAAGAAAATAAAAACCCGTTCTACACCCCATAGGACCTACATAAATCACGCTGTCGGCAAAATTGCTGTTCCTCGCATAAGTTGCAAACAGATGTTCAAAAGTATGTAAAGCACCGTTTGAAAGATAATCCCCTCCGTTAGGCTTTTTCATACGAATATCGTAAGTAATCACATCACCGTCAACTCGGGAAATATACATTCCTTTTTCAAGTTTATCGTGATTGACTGAAAAGCTGGCAATTCGTTTCATATAACCGCCTCCTTCAATTTTAATTTTTCGGAAATTCCTCCCGTTAATATGATAGTATTGTTTATTACTGACTTTTCCGCCAAAATGAAGTGGATATTTTCAAAAGCACGCTGTCCATCTGTTCTGTTCTCAAAAAATTCCTTTTGAATAGATACAGGAGCTTTATGGATTGCAATATCAAATCCATATCTGCCAAGTGCCTGACGGATTTCGTCAAGTGCAAAACCATGCTGCATAGGCTCACCGAGTTTTGCCGTAATCTTTGTTAAATGCCGAACCCGCTCAACACCGTTTTGTGCAAAAGTTGTTTCGTCCGGAAAATCAAAAACAATTTGATTTCCACTTGCGGAAAGACGGCTGATTTTCTCTATGGTCTGCTCAAAAACTTCAAGCGTCAGATAATAGGTCACGCCTAAAATAGCGAAAAAAGACGGAATGTTCGGGTCAAATCCGGCATTAAGCAAAACCTCAGTCATATCATCTTTTGAAAAATCAATCGCAACATAATGCACATTGTTTGGAATATTCCATTCAAGTGTTTTTATCTTCTGCAACTTATATTTTCCGGTATCGGGGTGGTCAAGCTCATAAATTTGAATATTTGGGTTTTCGTTGCGGAATGCAAATGTATCCATTCCCGCACCACAGATTACATATTGGCATTGTCCATGCTTTTCGGCAAAAGCCGCAAGCTGTTTTTCGGCAAATGCAATCCGTGAAAGCGGTATTGGTGTGATATACTGATTCAGGAGAGGATAAACTTTATCTCCTCTGAAACTCTGTTTGTCATCAAAGGCACTCCCATTATAGTCATGTTCTATAAGCTGTCCGATTTCTTCATATTCTTCTTTGCCCATCAGGTCATAAGCAAGATAGTCATCAAAAATCTTCTGTCTGCCGTAATTGGAATGATATGCTCTTGCAAAGGAGCATAATTTTGCTGTAATGCTTTCCTGTGTATCAATCATCTTTTTCACCTTTCCGTTTCATCTGAAAATATACAAAAAGCCCCGCCTGTCTTTCAAAGGTTTTCCTCATTGAAATCCGATGTACACAGACGGGGTTATTTATTGGCAATCACTGTTTTATGCACAGAACAAATACCTGCCGCCTGTTTAGTTACAACAACACAAACAGCAGATTTTTTGGGACACAGCGAAGCTGCCGAAAAGACGGAATGTTTTTTCGGACTTTATGATGTGATTTTTTGTTTTTGGTATATACATTAGATTTTTCATCACAATAAACCTCGCTTATCATTATAACAAACAGTTATTCGGAGAACATTGGAGTTGACAGATAACGCTCACCGGTATCCGGAAGGAGAGCTACAATAATTTTTCCCTTATTTTCGGGACGCTTTGCAAGTTCGGTGGCTGCCCATACAGCCGCACCTGAGGAAATTCCGACAAGTAATCCTTCTTTTCTTGCAAGGGTTCTGCCGGTTTCAAAAGCATCTTCATTGGCTACGGCAATAACCTCGTCATAAATTTCAGTATTCAGTGTATCCGGCACAAAACCTGCACCAATACCCTGAATTTTATGCGGTCCCGGTTTACCTTCGGAAAGCACCGGAGAACCGGCAGGCTCAACCGCAACAACCTTAACATTAGGATTTTGACTTTTAAGATACTCACCGACACCGGAAACAGTTCCGCCCGTACCTACACCCGCAACAAAAATATCCACTTTGCCGTCAGTATCGTTCCAAATTTCAGGGCCGGTTGTGGTACGGTGTACGGCGGGATTTGCCGAATTAGTAAACTGGCTGGGAATAAAGCTGTTCGGCGTTTCGGCAGCAAGTTCCTGTGCCTTTGCAATCGCACCTTTCATTCCTTTGACACCTTCTGTTAAAACCAATTCCGCACCATAAGCCTTCAACAGATTACGGCGTTCAATGCTCATTGTTTCGGGCATGGTAAGAATAATTCTGTAACCTCTGGAAGCTGCCACAGCCGCAAGTCCGATACCAGTATTACCGCTGGTCGGCTCAATAATAACGGAGTCAGGTTTTAAAATACCTTTTGCCTCAGCGTCATCAATCATTGCTTTTGCAATTCTATCCTTCACACTGCCCGCCGGATTGAAATATTCCAATTTTCCGTAAACAGTTGCCCCCAATGCCTTTTCCGCATTATAGTTAGTCAGTTTAAGCAAAGGTGTTCCGCCAATCAAATCGGTAATTCTGTCATAAGTTTTCATATTTCATTCGCTCCCTATTATTATAATATTTGATTTCAGTTGCCGAAGTTATCCACGATGTTAAAGAATACCGTTTCAACATCAAAATCCGTTAAATAATTATTTAATTGCATATCCCACAGGCTTATCCAATTAAACCTATCTGTTTTATAGGTATAATAGCACTTGTATATCTTTTTGTCAACCCTAAAAGATATAACTTTTTCCTATAACCCATTCCAATAAATTGAAAATCTTAATTAAGGCTTTTCATTAAAATTGTAGCAGGCTGGCAACTATGTTTCTAATAGTCCACACTTTTAAAAGAACAAAGATAATTCGATTGATATTTCTACGCTGACCGAAAAAGTCGATTATAAATTGTTTTTCAAATTTTATCATAATATCCTTGACAGAAGAATTTGATTTTATTACAATTCATATTAAACAAAGAGGGATTTTGTGTATAATAGAAAATCAAGAGAAAGATAAATCGGAATTTGTGGAGGATATTAAAATGGCGCAGATAATATGGGATGGCAATAAAAACTGGGATAATGTTTGGAACGGTAAGCAGCCATGGGACAGAGAGATTGCAGAAAAAAGTATTCCTGAAAACTCGGTTCTCATTGACAGACCAAATGATATAATTAAGGCATCAATTCCATACATGATTCTCCCTTGCATTGTATGCTTTGTTGCGATTTTTATAAAAAAAGCACAATCAGATGAATTTATATTTAATTTATGGTTTATGCCGCTGTCATTTATTATTGGCTTCTTTGTTGCGATGCCGTTACATGAATTTCTTCATGCTATAAGCTATCCAAAGGGAGCAAAAGTTTATATAGGAGTATCTTTAAAACAGTTAAGAGCATATGCTGCATCCTCTGCCGCACTTAGCAGAGGACGATATATAATGATGTCATTGGCACCTTTGATTCCGGGGATACTTTTACTTGTTGTTTTCTTGGTCTGCCCGATTACGATGAAGTGGTTGATGACAATATGCATAGTGCCTTCAATTATGGGACTAATTTCTCCAGCACCCGATTATATGGATGTATTAATCATATTGCGAAAAGTACCGAAAGGAGCAATGATTCAGGCAACAGAAAATGGCTTGGTTTGGTATCTCTAATACAACAGATTCCGGTTTGCCGAACTAAGTCTTAATAATCAAAGACCGCTTACATCATGTAGGCGGTCTCTTTTTGTGTTCATATATATTTGATTTTTAGCTTTCTTTTCTTGGCTGAAAGTATCTTGCAGAGAATATCGTCAATCGCATGGTGTATATGTATCTGTTAAAAACAATTCAAACAAATATTGCTATTATAAAATTGGCATTTGGAATAGGAGGCAACATTACTTTTTTAACTTTATATTCACAGTTATCAATCATAATCCGTTGCCCAACTTTTATATCTTTTATATCTTTTATATTCTTCACTATAAAAGCAAGTCCAAAAGATGTATTATATTTTCCTATGGAAGTTACCTTTGTTATATTCAACACCCACTTTTCACATATCATTTTTGTGTAGTAACTTACATTTTAAATTGTGGTTACTTTGAAATCTATATTTTTATTTCTTTTTTGCACCATATATTACAATCTTTAATCTGGTATCCACCAACCATCATGGTCTGAAAAGCCATGCCTTTTCATGAATGGAGCAAGAACCAAAATTCGCCATTTATTTGGTATGCTAACTCCCTCTTTACGCAAAATAACAAATATTTCTTCTTCTAATTCATCCATGAGGGTAAACCAAGCGTCACTAATTGCAACAGCGTTTTCATATTCTTTTGTCCCCTCATCATAATCATATTCGTTATCTTCAACCAACCACGCTTTATTGGAAACAAATGCAAAAGCGTGAGCAAGGTCATTTTCAGATTTATGATTTTCTCTCCATTTTCTAATGTCATCTGCACTTTTATCGGGACAGAAATCAGAAACCATAATAAAAGCTGTTTTTTCAATTTTATCGTTCATCACATTTTCCCTCTCAAAATTCTATACAAAGGCATACCTAATTCAAAAATGTTTTGTTCATACAATCCCCATGAACTATTATCATTCATTAAAATTATAGAACAATCAGTCAAAACTTACAAGAAGATTATATCACTCTTTACAATATTTCCCTTTAAGAATGAAAAAACCTCTCTTGTTTTGATAAACAAAAGAGGTTTTCTGTGGCGTCCCCGGCGGGAGTTGAACCCACGACCTTTCGCTTAGGAGGCGAACGCTCTATCCAACTGAGCTACGGAGACAATTAAAACTAATATATTATATAATAATCCTTCATATTTTGTCAAGAACACGAAAACAATTATTAAATTTAACTCTATCTTGAAAGAATAGTTAAGCATATTGAAAATCTTATCAACAATCGTGAATTTATAGCTGTGCAAATATATGGAATTGCCCCCCAAACAGACTTGACCAAAACATGACTTGACTTTATAAGGATAAAAACATATAATTATCTTGTATTATTGTATTTTTTGGACAAATTTGTATTTTATAATTTTAAAGAATATGTTTTATTTTCTAAAAGGAGTCTAACATGAAAAAGGTTATAATTATTGGTGCCGGTCCTGCCGGACTGACAGCTGCAATCGAGCTTATGAAAAAAGGTCAGGGACAGTTTGAGGTTACAATTTTAGAAGAAAGTCAGGCGATTGGCGGTATCTCTCAAACCGTATTTTACAACGGAAGTCGAATGGATATTGGCGGACACCGCTTTTTCTCCAAAAGTGAAGAAGTCATGAAATGGTGGAGCGACCTTATGCCCTTACAGGGTGAAGACGCTTTGGACGATAAAATATTGCATCGTGAAAAGCCGCTTAATCCAAAAGGACCGGACCCCGAAACCACAGACCGTGTTATGCTTGTGCGTGACCGTGTATCCCGCATTTATTATCATAATCATTTCTTTGATTATCCTATCAGTATGAAAGCGGAAACTATTAAAAATATGGGCTTTGCAACAACAATGAAAGCCGGATTCAGCTATCTTAAAGCCTGTATCTTCAAAAAACCGGAAACCTCTCTCGAAAATTTTTATATCAATCGTTTTGGTAAAGTGCTTTACAGTATGTTTTTTGAGGGTTATACCGAAAAACTTTGGGGACGACACCCCAGAGAAATCTCTGCCGATTGGGGTTCTCAGCGTGTCAAGGGATTATCTATCCGTGCTTTGCTGAAAAATATGTTTTCTAAAAAACTCGGAAAGAAAACCGATAATCAAAAAGTTGAAACTTCTCTTATCGAACAATTTTGGTATCCGAAATTCGGTCCTGGACAGCTTTGGGAAACGGCTGCCGCCGAAGCGGAACGCATGGGTTGTAAAATTCTCAAAAAACACAGTGTTCAAAATATCATTTGCGATGACGGGCATATTCGTGCTGTTGTTTGCAATACACCGGACGGTGCGAAAACGATTGACGGCGATATTTTTATTTCCTCTATGCCGCTGCAAGACTTGGTTAATGGCATGGTTGGGGATAAAGTTCCCGATGATATTGCAAAAATCGCAAAAGGACTGCCCTATCGTGACTTTGTTACAGTGGGATTTTTGCTTGAAAAACTGAATTTGGAAAACAAAACATCTATCAAAACTCTCGGAAACATTGTTCCCGACTGTTGGATTTATGTTCAGGATACAGGCGTTAAAGTAGGGCGTATTCAAATTTTCAATAACTGGTCGCCTTATATGCTTAATGACCCTCAGCATACCGTTTGGATTGGTTTGGAATATTTTTGCAACGAGGACGATGATTTTTGGAATATGCCTGACGAGGACTGTATCCAATTTGCTGCCGCCGAACTTCAAAAAATGGGGATTATTTCCTCATCAAATGATATTTTGGACAGCCACCGTGAAAAAGTCAAAAAGGCATATCCCGCCTATTTTGATACCTATGCTCAAATTGACAAGCTGATAGAATATTTGGACGGTTATTCAAATCTGTTTTGTGTTGGTCGTAACGGGCAACACCGCTATAACAATATGGACCATTCCATGCTTACCGCCATGCGTGCAGTTGATGCCATTTGCAGCGGTAATATGACGGACAAAAAAGCCATTTGGAAAGTCAACACCGAAAAAGAATACCACGAAGTAAAAACCAACAATAAATAATGTTATCATAAAACAGACTGTTGCAGGCTGTTTTATGTTTGGAGGATTTTTATGACAGATACCGTTTCTTCTAATTCCCCACGCTTTCAAATATCTCCCTTAGAGGCAGCCGCAATTAAACACCCTTTTATGCTCTCTGCCTTGCTTTGTCTGTTCGGTACGGTTCTTACTTTCGGTTCACAAGAGGGTATCACTCCTCAATCAATAATAATTATGGCAATATGCGGTTGTATGGCGGCGGCATACGCTTTTTCATCTTCAAAACTTTCCACTATTATGGGAAACCATCGTTTTTTGGCATATCCTTTTTTTATTTTCCTATCCTTTATTTTAGGAATAACATTGGCGAATATAAAGTACAAGGCTGTCTTTTTATTGGGAATTGGCATTTTGATTTGTGTTTACGCTTTTATACATCTTTGTATAACAAAACGCCTCACATCTGAACGCCTGCTGATTTTACTCTTTATGTTCGGTTTTCTGCTTAAATTTTCCTATGTTCTATATACTGCATATTCTTCCCGACAGCATGATGTTTCCCTTTTTACTTCCGATTCAGGTCATGCGGCCTATATTACCTACCTTTATAAATATATGAGTTTGCCGGACTTTGATGTCCGAAACCTTTGGCAGTTCTACCACCCGCCTTTGCACCATACTTTGGCGGCATTATGGCTTAAACTTCTGACGGCATTCGGTGTAGAGTATGCTCAGGCTTTTGAGAGTATTCAAATGCTGACTTTATTCTATTCCTCCTGTTGTATGATTTTGGCGGCTAAAATTTTCAAAGCCTTAAATCTTAAAGGTGCCGGAATGATAGTCGCTTCTGCGATTGTTGCCTTTCACCCGACTTTCATTATTTTTGCCGGCGGTATCAATAATGATATTCTTTCAGCAACCTTCATATTAGGTGCTATCCTTAACACAATAACATGGTATAAAAATCCCACAGCAAACAATATCTTGAAAATTGCTCTCTGTATCGGTTTGGGCATGATGACAAAAATCTCTGCCTGGATGGTTGCTCCGGCAATAGCCCTCATTTTTGCGGTTGTATTCTTTACACAACTTAATAAATGGAAAAGATACATCGGACAGTTTGCCGCTTTTTTGGGTGTCTGTGCTCCTTTGGCTTTATGGTGGCCTATACGCAACTATGTTTCATGGGGTGTTCCGTTTACTTATATTCCAATGCTTTCCAAAACCAGCGAACAATATATTGGACACCATTCCGTTTTGGAACGCCTTTTTGATTTTAATTGGTCGCAGTTTGAATGGGTTTATACCCAATTCAGATTTTATGAAGGCACTTATTATGAATACAATCCCACGATTGCACTTTTCAAAACTTCATTATTTGGTGAACGCATTAACGATGTGCTTTTCCCCGCTTTAAATTCAATCGGTCCTGTTCTGTTTTGGAGTTGTGTGGCTTTGGCGGTTGTTAGCATAATTGCGGCTGTTTATTTCTTTATCAAAAAGAATTCCCAAAATGATGTATCCATAAAGCTGTTTATATTCTTACTAAGTGCGGTATTTTTGGTTTCCTATTATTATTTCTGCATAACTTATCCGCACACTTGCACACAAAACATTCGTTACACCATGCCCATAATTATTATCGGTGCATTTTTCGCCGGAACAATTCCCTCTGTTCTCAAAAAGAAAAACATTGTCAATAAAATTTTGCGAATTGGTCTTTATTGCTTAACCGCCGTATTTTGTGCAGCCTCTACCGTAACCTACTTTATCGTTGGCTACTATTCACACGAAGCATTTTAGACTTACGGCATGGCACACCTCTGTTGCAACCTGTTTCATAGTTGACTGTTATCTATAAACCGAAAAAAGGAGCATATCCAATGAAAAGAAGTTTTTTGATGATTTTATGTGCTTTAACCGTATTGTCTTTTTCCTCCTGTGGCGGCAACGACAGCACTCCAACATCATCTGCCCCTAAAAGTTCTAATGAAACCTCTATTATTGGTGTTGAACCGTCAAATAATATAGACAATACCGTTCCTGAAAGAGCCTTAAAAGAAATTGAAGTTTCCGCTCCTGATGGCAGTATTTCCTTTGAAGCGGCAGTTCAGCAATTACAACGGTGTTTGTCCTCCGATTTATATTTGCCGGATACTCCTACCGCCTATAAAGCATTTTATGCCGAAACCACAACAATAAACGATATGGAATGTTATCGTATTGATTTATATTTACAAGGTGAGGACGGCACATTATTCTTTGTCGGTGTTCCCTATGCCGTATCCTGTGACGGTAAATATGTTTTAGTAAAAACCGTTGTCGGCGATTACAGCATTGTTAAGCCTGTGGACGAGGACGAACAAAAGGATTACAACGCCCTCTATGAAAATGTTACGCTTTCCCCTGCTGACGCAATAAAGAAAGTCAACAATATTATTTCCGAGTTTAACCTTATCAATAATATCTCTGACTACTATATGCGTTTTGACAAAAATTTGCATGAAGTTATGAATAACTCATGCTATCGTATTGTTATAACAGGCTATACAAGCAACAGCTTACAAATGGCGGCATTTGCTTTTGTTTCAGTTACGGACGGTACAGTTTATGCAATCGACCCGTCAGACAGCACAAAATATATTGCTCTTACTGAAAAATAATTAACACTTGTCGTGATGTATAAATAAGCTTTGTGCCGTTCATAATATTACAGTCGGCAACGACAAAATAAATTTTGAGGTGACGATTATGGACAAGGCCAACAAATGTATTGCCTGTACGGTTGAACAATGTATGCACCATTGTTCTCGTGAAAATTACTGCTCTTTGGATAAAATTCAAGTCGGTACACACGAAACAAATCCCTCTGTAAAAGCCTGCACTGACTGTATGTCTTTTGAACCTAAAAGTTACTAAGCGTTTATAGCACCAAAAAAGCACCGCCCTATTATAGGACGGTGCTTTTGCTTTCTATGCATTTGTCATTTGTTGGTGTTCTTTGACAATCTCATTGTATAACTCTGTACCGGACCATGATTTATTTGTATCTGTCAAAACTGCTTTATACGGTATCACTAATTTACGGCGTTTCAATGCCTGCAAAACCCTGTCCAACTTGCGTTCCGTCAAACCACACAAAACCAACATTTCATTTTCTATATTTCCAACCGCACAATCAGCGGATTCTTTTCGGGAAATTCCCGATACACCCGCAAAAATGCCAATCGGCTGTTCATAATCCTGTTTCTCAATCTCCTGAACATACAACTTCAACGGCATAAGTGCAATACGCACTTCCGACAGGCGGTTTTTATCTTCAAAATGGTACAACAGAACCGTTTCTCTCATGTTATTGCTCCCTCTGCTCAATCCGTATCCAATTTCAAAACAGCCATGAAAGCCTCTTGCGGTACTTCAACACTGCCCAACTGCCGCATACGCTTTTTGCCCTCTTTTTGCTTTTCAAGCAATTTCTTTTTTCGGGTAATATCACCGCCGTAACACTTGGCAAGAACATCTTTACGCATGGCTTTAACCGTTTCACGGGCGATAATTTTTCCGCCGATACACGCCTGAATAGGCACTTCAAACAACTGACGGGGAATTTTCTCTTTCAGTTTTTCCGCCATTTTTCTTGCACGGGTATAGGCTTTATCCGCATGAATAATAAATGAAAGAGCGTCCACAACTTCGCCGTTCAGCATAATATCCAACTTCACAAGTTTGGATTCCGCATAACCCGTAACTTCATAGTCAAATGACGCATAACCTCTTGTACGGGATTTCAGCGTATCAAAAAAGTCATAGATAATCTCTGCCAACGGCATTTCATAATGAATATCAACACGGTCGGCATCAATATAATTCATATCCTTAAAAACGCCACGCCGTTCCTGACAAAGTTCCATGATATTGCCAACATAATCTTTCGGGGCATAAATATGGGCGTCCGTTATAGGTTCTTCGGCTTTTGCAATCAAAGCCGTTTCGGGATAATTGGTCGGATTGTCGATATATTCAACCGTTCCGTCCATTTTCGTAATCTTAAAAATAACACTTGGAGCAGTCGTAATCAAATCCAGATTATATTCACGCTCCAAACGCTCCTGTATAATCTCCATGTGGAGCAAGCCCAAAAAACCACAACGGAAACCAAAACCCAATGCAACCGATGTTTCAGGTTCAAATGACAATGCCGCATCATTCAGTTCCAATTTTTCCAAAGCGTCACGCAAATCACCGTACTTCGCACCGTCTGCGGGATAAATACCGCAAAAAACCATTGGCTGAACGGCACGATAACCCGGTAATGCCTTTTCGGCAGGACGCTCCGCAAGTGTTACGGTATCGCCCACTCTTGCATCACTGACAGTCTTAATCGAGGCGGCAATATAACCAACCTCACCCGCATAAAGTTCCTGTGTTGGCTCTAAACTCATCGCCCGCATAAAACCGCACTCAACCACAGTAAACTCCGAACCCGTTGCCATAAGGCGAATAATATCCCCTTGTTTTACACAGCCTTCCATGACACGAACATAAATAATAACACCCTTATAACTGTCATAGTAGGAGTCGAAAATCAAAGCCTGTAATGGTGCATTTATATCGCCCTTTGGCGGCGGAATATCCCGCACAATCTTTTCCATAACTTCATGAATATTCAAGCCGAGTTTTGCGGAAATCAACGGTGCGTCATCGGCGGGAATACCGATAACATCTTCAATTTCATTTTTCACACGCTCCGGCTCGGCACTCGGCAAATCAATTTTATTGATAACAGGCACGATTTCCAAACCGGCATCAACCGCCAAATAAGTATTTGCCAAAGTCTGAGCCTCAATGCCCTGTGAAGCGTCCACAATCAGCACCGCACCCTCACACGCCGCCAATGAACGGGAAACCTCATAGTTGAAGTCAACATGGCCGGGCGTATCAATCAAATTGAAAATATATTCTTCGCCGTCATCTGCTTTATAGAGCAGTGTTACGGCTCGTGCTTTAATCGTAATACCACGCTCACGCTCCAAATCCATGCTGTCAAGAATCTGGTCCTCCATTTCACGAACTGCTACAGAGCTTGTCTGTTCCAAAATACGGTCCGCCAAAGTGGATTTTCCGTGGTCGATATGGGCAATAATACTGAAATTTCTAATCTTACTTCTGTCAAAAGCCATTTTCTCACCGCCATAATTATTCCTAGTTTTTTTATTATACCATACTTGTTTTCTTAATGCAATCAACATCAAACAAAGAAAAACAGCTCCCTGATGCTTCACATCAGAAAGCTGTTTCAAATTTTCGGATTATTTTACAACAACAACTGTTCTTGCGGGAATTGTCATTGTTGTGCCTGAATATGTCAGATTATATTCTGCACCTTCACCTGCAACGGCATAGCCACGAATTTCGCTTACCGTAAATTTATCTGCGGGAATTTCAACGCTTTGTGTTTCCGTATCCGCATTGAAGATAACCATAATTTTAGAACCGTTATACTCGCTGATATAAGCGGCAACCATGCCATTTTCGTCCAACTTAACAACATCTGTAATTTTGCCTCTGGCAATTTCAGGATTTTGGAGTTTCAAACGAATTAAACGCTTATAGAAATTCAGCAAAGAATTTTCGTCTTTCAAAGCTTCCTCAACACTCTGTTCAGGTGTCGATACATTTCCTGACTGACCTGTAACTTTCGATACATAACCTGTGCTGTCGGTTGATGACCAATACATACCCAAACGCTTATCCGGGTCATTCTCTGAACCCTTCATGGAAATTTCTTCACCATAATAGATGAACGGATTACCAGGGGACATAATATAGTATGCCGCCGCCATACGCTTAACCTCATCAGTGGAGAAAAATCCTCCACTTCTTGCGGTATCATGGTTGGAAACAAAAGGACAATCAATCGCATTTGCATTGTTGGCGGTAATGGTATTCTGCCATTTCTGCAAATAGGTTACATAATTGTATGCCTGCTTTGTATTGACGGCAGAGGATACACGCCCTGTTGCCCCCTGCATATCAAAATTAAAGAAACTGTCTACACCTGATTTGTAGTAATCGGAAATAATGTTGGAACCGTCCCAGCACTCACCGACCATATAAACATCTTCCTTAACACTTTTTGCATAAGTGTACAGCCATGACAAATCTTCAATGGATTTTTCCTTAACCTGGTCATAATACTTTACAGCGTCCAAACGGAAACCGTCTACGCCCATATCCAACCAAAACTTTACAATATCCTCAATTTCCTTGCGTACATTTTCGTTTTGGAGGTTCAGGTCCGGCATGGAAGCATCAAACTGACATTCATAATAATAGTCGCCTGTCAATTTTTTCCAACCCTTATCGGACGATGTATGACCTGTTTCGATATTATAATACTGAGCATAGCCATCCAAATTACCTTCGGCAACTTCCGCTTTGGCTTTCTTGAACCATTCATGTGCAATACCTGAATGGTTGATAACAAGGTCTATAATGACATTGATACCTCTCTTGTGAGCCTCCTCCAAGAATTTCTTGAAGTCGTCAAGCGTACCGTAAGCCTCATCAATATCCTTATAATCACTGACATTATACTTATGATATGTAGTTGACGGCATAATCGGCATTAACCAGATACCGTCAATTCCCAAATCATCGGTTGTAGACGGGTCACCGTCATTCAAATAGTCCAATTTTGAAGTCAAACCATTAAAATCACCGATACCGTCACCGTTGGAATCATAGAATGAGTAAACAAAAATCTCATAATAGTTTCTGTATTTATCGTCTGAGGCGGTGTAAGATACCGTTGTATAGCCACCGTTTTCCGGTACTGTTACAGTACCGCCTGTTGAAGACGGTGCAGACGAACCTGTCGGCGTATCTGATGTATCCGTTGACCTTCTGGTACAGCCGCCCAATACCACAGTAGAGGCTAAAATTGCCGCCAATGTAAATGATAATATTCTTTTTGTACGAGATGCTTTTGACAAGAAAACTCAGCTCCTTAATTCTTAAAAATAAAGAGAAAAGCAGGGAATGATCCTGCGACCATTCCTTGCTTAAAACTCCGGTTAAAATTAACCCTTTACGGCACCGCCGGTTACGCCTTCTACATAATACTTCTGCATGAAGATAAAGAGAATGGTAATCGGAATGGCAATCAAAACAGAACCTGCACAGAATATTGTGAAGTAGTCTGTTACCGTTTCAGGCATGATGATAGACTTCAAACCGTAAGCGATTGTGTAGTTGTCTACATTGGACTTCATGAAGTAGCTTACGAAGATATAGTCTGTCCACGGGGAAATAAAGGTTGTAAGGGCTGTATAAACGACAATCGGTTTAGAGAGCGGAAGAATAATCTTGAAGAAAATTCTTGCTCTAGACGCACCGTCAATCTTTGCCGCCTCGTCCAATGAACGGGAAATTGTATCAAAGAAACCTTTGGCAATCTGATAGCCTAATACCGAACCGGCAGAATATACAAGTACAAGACCCATCAAATTCTGTTGCAAACCAATCATGTTTACAATCGCATAAGTAGCAGCCATAGACATGAATCCCGGGAACATACCGAGAATCAAACCTAAGTTCAGGAATTTCTTACGGGATTTAAAACGCATACGGCTTAATACATAAGAAACCATCAATACAAAAGTTGTTGAAATAATACACGAAAGAACCGCAACAAGTAATGTATTTCCAAACCACTTCAAATACTTAAATGCCTCTGTTTCCATAGTAAAGAGTTTGATGTAGTTATCAAAAGACCACTCTTTTGGGAATATATAGGAAACAAATCCGGTAGACTCGCCACGAAGAGAAGTGATAATCAGCCAAAGAATCGGTAAAACCCATATAATTGACAAAATAAAGAGAAATACATGGATAACAATATTGGCTGTCTTTGTTTGGGCGGAATAACTCTTGGTTTTCGTTGTTTTTACACCTGTCATGAGAATTCCTCCTCGTTTTTAGAAGATTTGGACAAGTTGAAGGAAATCAATGCACCGGTAGCACAGATAATAAATACCAAAATACCGATAACAGCACCGAGTTTGTAATCCTGCTGGTCAACTGTCAACTTATACAACCATGTAACAAGCAAGTCGGTCTGACCGGACTGATAATAGTCTGTCGTTGACGGACCACCGCCTGTCAACAAGTAGATAACATTGAAGTTATTGATATTACCTACGAATGTTGAAATCAAATATGGTGTTGTTACAAACAACATATACGGCAATGTAATCTTTGTGAACTGTTGGAAAGCATTTGCACCGTCAATTCTTGCAGACTCATACAAGTCAGCAGGAATATTCATCAGCAAGCCGCTGATCATCAACATTGTGAACGGAATACCAATCCACATATTAACAATAATAACCGTAACTTTTGCCAATAACGGGTCACTGAGGAACGGAATCATATTAAAACCGTTAGCTATAAGCAGCTTATTGATAACACCGTTTGTAGCAAGCAACTGGCTCATCAGCATCAATGTTACGAACTGCGGTACAGCAGCGGAAATAACGAACATTGTACGGAAGAATGCTTTGAAACGAATACCCTTTTTGTTGATAAGCATAGCCAAGACCATACCGCCGATATAGCAGGTAAATGTAGCAAAGATTGCCCAAATGATTGTCCAAAGCAAAATCTTACCAAATGTTGAGGACATCTGCGGATTGAGATAGAATACATTCTGGAAGTTTTCAAGTCCAATCCATGTAAACAATTTTTCAGGCGGATAGTGCAGTTTGTCATAGTTTGTAAATGCGATAAAGATTGTAAAGATAATGGGGAGAACCGTAAATACCAACAAAAGAACAATCGGAAGAGAAAGAAGTGTAATATGGAACTTCTCGTCCAAAAAGTCTTTCAATTCAGCAACAAAGCTCAACGGTTTTTTGCCCGCTTTTTTTGTTTCGTATGCTCTGAACGCACTCTTTGTATTTTGAATGTAGAAAATAAAGAATGCAACAGTAATCATGAGAGTCAATACGCTGAACAAAAGGATACGCATGGAGTCATCACCGGCAACATGGTCTTTTACAAAACCCCATTCGTCTTTTATATCATAAGACTCCTGTGTACCCAAAGTTGAGAACTTGGAAAGCCAACCCCAACCAAAACCAAATAAATAAACAAAATACAGAACTTCAACAAGGAAGTACAAAATACCTTTCGGAACTTCGCCATGTGTCAGGTTGCCCGCACCCATAATAAGGTATGACGCTTTTACGCCGCCATCACCCTTTACAAAACGGTTGCCATATCCGGCAAAGCCCTGGGCAATAGTCATGAAAAACTTTTTGATAGCATCGCCAACAACCGCAGCACCTTTCATAATCGCACGAGGAATACCCGTAAAAAAGCTTTTTACTTTATAAGCAAACCTTTGCGGCTTTGTCATTTGGACATAATCCAAAAAATCCATTTAGCCTTCACCTCTCTAAATATTTGCTTTCGTCTATAAAGGCAGTCTGCAATCAAAAGCAAACTGCCTTTACTTTATATGCTCTGTTTACTTAAAATCGCAAAGAATTATTGGAAAGCCTCTACTACTTTGTTCAATCTGTCCATAATTGTTGCATCATCAGCAACAACGCCGTTACGCTGGTCAGAAGTCAAGTCACCGCCGATAGAACCAACCGGTGTCCAATACTTACCGCCGCAGTTTGACTGAGGATGTGAGAACGGACGCTGAGCCTCGATAGCCTGAGCAGCAGGGTCCTTCTTTACAGCGTCAGTTTCGAGGATAGATGTTGCAGTCGGAATAGAACCTCTGGAAAGGTCATTGCCGTCAGCATCTTTGTAACCGCTGTGTCTTTTAGCCTGTGTTTGCGGACAAGTCATATAGTAAGCCAATGTCTGAGCTGAGATGTTGAACTTAGTAACGGAGTTAACAACAACAACCTTGTAACCACCGAAACTATGGAGTTGCTTTTGTTCGCCGTCCATCAAAACTGTCGGCAACTTTGCAGCACCCAGATTTTCTTCACCGATAGCTTTGGAAATTGTATGACCCATCCATGAACCTGTAACAGCGGCAGCAAGTGAACCATCGTTAAATCCTGCTTCAATATCGGCGTTGTTACCTGCTTCGGAACCGGACTGGAAGCCGTTATCGAGGTTTGCAACAATATGCTGCATTGCTTTAACCGCACTAACACCATTTGGTGTATTAAAGTCAGCACTTTGAACATTGTCTTCGAGCTTGATTGTGCAGCCTGCTGTAAGGAAGAAAGCGGAATTGTACCAAGCACCGCCTATATCCATATATACATTTTTCTTTTGAGCCTTTGCTTTTTCAATAAGGGAATCGAATGTAGCAATATCTTCCGCATTCGGATAAACTCTCTTGTCATAGAAAAGGAAGAAACCGTTATCAGAGGATTTCGGGAAACCTAATGCAACGCCATCTCTTGCACAGGCTGCAACACTTTCTGCTGTATTATCAGCCATAACGGAAGCCTGGAAGAGTTGAGCAACCTGAGAAATCTTACCTGCGGTATAGAGGTCGTTAATCTGGTCATCGGCAATGCTCAATACATCGGCTGTACCCTTTGCTGATGCGTCTTCCATCAACTTTGTAGCGGCCTTGTCTTCACCAACAACAGGTTTTACCGTAATTTTTAATTCATAGCGGCTGTCAGCATACTTTGCTTTAAATTCCTCAACGATGGATTTCTCAAACTTACCATCATCACCGGAACACCAAACAACCAATTCAATTGTTTTGCCGTCATCAGCCTTAGTAGCTTCTTCTGCCATTTTATCTTTAAGTTTAGCTGTGTACTCATCGCCGAGAATATCAACAGCTTCCATAGATGCCTGAGATGTGGTGGAGTTATCACCGCCGGTTGACGGTGTAGCTGACGGTGTGCTTGATGTTGATGTGCTACCGTTGCCACTGCAGGCTGTGAATGCTGTTGCCATCATCATTGCACCAAGGATTAAGGCTGTTGCTCTTTTTGCTTTACTTGCCATAATAAAGTTCCTTCTTTCTTGCATTATATATTGTTTCGTTCGTTGCACTCTGAAAAGTGCCTTTTCGACGGCTTAAAAAATAATCGACTGCCGAATTGTCCAAATTTGAACAAAACTTGAATAATTTTTATCCGTCTTTGTATTTATAATAGCATAGAAATATACCGTTTTCAACTCCAAATCGCTATTTTTATTTAAATACACATATTTTGCAATATAAATTTGTGCAATTTAACTTGTCATTTTTGATTTTTTGAAAATAATGCATAAACACAGCTCTTATTTTTTGTTTATTTTGTCTTTTCGTATTCCGTTATTTTGCACAAACTTGTTTCTTTCCTTCTTCTTCCCTAAAATAACAGAAATCGACTTTTTCGTCTTAAATGCCAAATTTACCCAATTTTCATCTCAAATTTTATGTAACTTTTCACAAACCATTTTCAAGCTTTCGTTTACAATTTTTTTTAATATTCTTCATATATTTCCTGTTTTAAAGGAAAATATTAACAATACCAATCAGCACCAAAAGTCCTCCCGACAATGCCGTTATCACTTTATCATTCAATGTCATTACCTTTCTAAGTTTTTTTCCTGTATAAAGCCCAACGCATAAAAACAAAAATTGAAACATACCGCATAACAGCGGAGCAATACTGCCCCAGTCATTCATACCCATTGAAATTCCCGCCGCAAAAGAGTCTGTTGATACAGCAATACCCGTATAAAGAGCCTCCCGAAAATCCAACATCGCACTGCCGTCCAAATCACACTGCCTTGGGTCACGAATAATCCGAATTGTAATTCCCAAAGGTTTTAATGCAAAAATTTTATCCCATGCTTTTGGCGGTTTCTTTTTATTTTCGAATTTTGTAAACGCACCAATGATAATGTATCCTCCAAGCAGACAAAGCATAATACCGCCCAATAAAACAGCAACTTCATGTGGCACAAAACGATATATAACGGCACCGCCTAATACGCCGCATAGCGTTACCAATGCTGAAACAACCGCAATAATCAATCTCGCCCATATACTTACCCGAACCCCACGAACCGCACAGGAAAAACCTATGCCCAAAACATCAACACTGAGTGTTGCCGCCAAAAATACCACACTCCAAAAACCCACAGTTTCTCTGCACTCCCCTCTGTCCTTTTTCTTTTTCATACTATGAAAAAGAGCTTGTTCGTGTAAATCGTTTCATCAAGGACAGTGCCATTGTGTTGATTAGTAGACCTGTTCGATAACTTGTCAAAAATTAAAATTTAGGTCAAGCTTTTTTAAAGGCTTGCGGTTTCCAAAGGCAGAGCCTTTGGTGGGGTTTGGGGCAAA